>CAZQIJ010000559.1:0-3064 GCA_964592955.1 uncultured Anaerolineaceae bacterium | reverse complement strand
TTGGATCAAAAACTTCTAAATTCTTTGACCGTTTGCGGTCAAAAATAAAAATCTGACCATTTCTCACAAAAGGTAGCGCAGATTGCAAGCATTTCTTAGCCGCGTCAGCGGCTCAGCGTAATGGGGTTGCAAGGGGCGAAATCCCTTGCTGGGGGTAAGCAGCCTGGGCAGTTACGTGCAGAAGTGGACATCGTAGAGCAGCGTGGGGTGGCGCGGCGGTGGTGTGCGAATGCAAAACACAGATCGCGGCGAAATCCGGGGAAGCGGTGGCGCGGCTGCACGAGGTTGGGCAGGCGATGGGCGCGGTGATCTTTGCGGCGCTGGCAGAGATACCAGAGGCAGTCACGGCGCAGTGGCAGAATTCTGGTATCCTGGTGCTGCGCCGTGAAACTTAACTGGCCGTTTAACCTTCAGGACAGGCTCGCGCCTGCGAACGACTTCGGCAGATAGTGCAGTTCGTAAGCTTTCGCTTCCAGTTCTTCGCGGAAGTTGGGATGCGCGATGGCGATGAGGGCGCGCACACGCTCGCGAATGGTTTTGCCATGCAGCGCGGCAACGCCGAATTCGGTCACGACGTAATGCACGTCGTTGCGGGTGGTCACGACGCCGGATCCGGGTTTGAGCTGCCACACAATGCGGCTGACGGTGTCGTTCTTGGCCGTAGAAGGCAGCGCAATAATGGGCTTGCCGCCGCGTGAGCGCCCGGCCCCGCGAATGAAATCGACCTGCCCGCCCACGCCGCTGTAAAGCCGCGGACCGATGCTGTCTGCGCATACCTGCCCGGTAAGATCAACTTCCAGCGCCGAATTGATGGCCACCATGCGCTCGTTCTGCGCAATCAGGAAGGGATCGTTAACATATTCGGTGGGGTGCAGTTCAACCACCGGGTTATCGTGAATGAAATCGTAGAGGTGCTTCGTCCCCAGTACAAAGCCTGCCACCATCTTGCCGGGGTGCAGCGTCTTGCGCGCGTTGTTGATGATGCCCGCCTCAACCAGTCCCACCACACCGTCAGAAAAAAGCTCGGTATGAATGCCAAGATCCCGTTTGTCGTTCAGGTAGCGCAGCACCGCGTTGGGTATACCGCCGATGCCGGTTTGAAGTGTGCTGCCGTCTTCGATCATATCTGCGATATAACGCGCGATGGCTTCCTGCAGCGGTGAGGATTCGCCCATGCGGATTTCTGGCAGCGGCGTATCAACCTCTACGATGTAATCCAGCTTGCTGACGTGAATGAAGCTGTCCCCCAGGGTGCGCGGCATGTTGGGGTTGACCTGGGCAATGATAATGCGGGCGTTTTCTGCCGCCGTCTTGGTGACACCGACCTCGATCCCGTAGGAGCAGTAACCGTGCTCGTCTGGCACCGAAACGTGAATCAGCGCGACATCGATCTTGAGTTCCTTGCGAAACAGTTTAGGGATTTCGGAAAGAAACACCGGGGTGAAATCTGCACGCGCGTCGTTAACGGCTTCGCGCACATCTTCAGAGATAAACAGCGTGTTAACGCGAATGTGACCTTCGAGCTGTGGCTGCACAAAACCACTGCTGTTGACCGTAAGCACCTGCACCACTTCCACGTTCTCAAGCAGCGGTGCACGTTCGATGAGTGCCTCAATCAGGGCCATTGGAACGGAACAGTTCCCGGTTAGGAAGACCCGATCGCCAGAATTGACCGCGCGGGCTGCATCTGCCGCGCTGCATTTGCGTTTGTTATAGAGAGATGGGAGTGTCATAGGCTCTTTTCACACGTGAATACGAATACAGCCTAATCCTGCCACAGGCAGAGGCGTATCCCTAGTGAATAACGCCACATCAGGATACGCCAATTGTCATCTTAACGCCGGTTGAACAGGCCGCGCAAGGCGGGTTGTGCAATCAGTTCAATAACGACCAGTTGATTCCGGTCAATCCGGAGTAGGCATCCACCACGTCATCCGGCAGTGACAGGTACTGGTGAACATGACCAGTAAACCCATGCATCTGATAAGCCGCGCCGTAGGCGGTTTCGGGCGTCGTCGCCCACCCCAGTGCATCGCGCACAGTGCGGCCATCTGGGGCGGTGAGGTTCGCCCACACCAGACCGAACCCGTTCACAGGCAGATAGCGCCCCTGGGGGGGTTCGCCTTCTGGGCGGTTGAGGGCATTTGCATACTCGCTCTCCTGAACATGCCGCCAACTGGAGAGGCGCCTGGCAGATGTATCAGCATCGATAAAGACCCAGATATCTCCCCTTGCGGCACGCCAGATCATGAACCCGTGTTCGTAGCGCTGAAAGGCAGCCTGGCTGTACTCCGGCAGCGAAGGGCATACGCCCCCTGTGTCAAAGTTGAAGATGGGTGGAGGGCACAGCGCATCGGGCGTTGACGTGGGCATTCCAGCAGGGTTGCGCGACCAGGTGCCCTGCGGGTAGATGACGATGGCGCTGCCGTCCAACTCCCAGATATGCTCGGTGTAGTTGACGTTGAGATAGCGCGTGAAGTAGCCAATCTCCTGCTTCACTGGCCACCCCAACCGCTCTCGGATATCCGGGTTGTTGCCCCAAACCTTGCCAAAGCCAAAGATCGGGCGCAGTCTGGGGGGCGAACCGGCAAAAATGGGGTTATCCGGCAGCGGGTGGTACTGTGTGACTGGGAATACAGTGGCATGGTTCGTGTTATCCAGCACATAGATGGTGCCGTTATCGCTGCGATAAATCATAAGCCCGCGCTCAAAGCGCTGCGAAGTCACATAGATCGTTTGGGCCTGTGCTTCTGCCACTACACTGACCAACAACACCATGACCAAAAGCAGGAACTTCCATCCCATATGCCGCGCGGATAACCGCATTGGTGAAATATGCATACGCATCTGACTCCTCCTTACTGATGTTGAATGCTTACGATGAGTCAGACACCACAACAGGGCGGGGGGTTCCGTATTCAGCATTCAGGCCACAAAATCGCAAAGCGGGGGCTGCGGGGTTACCTATTCAGCATTCAGGCCACAAAATCGCAAAGCGGGGGCTGCGGGTTACCTATTCAGCATTCAGGCCACAGCCTCAGGATGCGGGGGTTGGGGGTTCTTG
>CAZQIJ010000558.1:0-3078 GCA_964592955.1 uncultured Anaerolineaceae bacterium | reverse complement strand
CCGCAGCACCGTCGCCGCGCTCAAACAATCCGCCAATGGCGACCGCCGCGCCTTCCAGACCTTTCAGGAGGCGCAGAAAGCGTACCTGGGCTTGTTGGGCGGTTTCGGCACGCTCATGCAACGGTACAAGGAAATTGCGCTGGGCGGCGGCAGCACCAGCACCGCGTCTATACGCTTTCTGGCGCACATGCCGGGGGCCATCCAGAAGCTGCTGAACAACATCCCCGGCAAATTCGACCTGCTCAACGAAATCATCAAGGGCGAAGAGGTGTTCTCTAACCTGGGGCGCGTCGCCTCTGGTTCCACGCTGCAGCGGTTCATCACCGCCAAAGACGATAACGATCAGAAGACGCTGAGCTGGGCAGTCATCACCGATGATCACGGCGTGATGCACATCAGCCTGCGGGACTTTCGCCCCCACGTCCGTGTGCTGCAGGAGGCCGGTTTAGCGCCGCTGGCGCAGCTTGTGGTACAGGATTATCTGGACGCGTTTGTAGAGGGCTTCAACGTTTACATCGAAGAACTGCGCGCGGTGACGGTGGCCACCAGCGAAACCCGCCCGCGCTTTGGCCTGTTTGGGCGCTGAGTGCGTGACGGTGGGGTGGCCGCGCAGCCGCTGGCCTGGCCCCTACGCCGCTGGCATCATACAGCGGAAGCCCACATGCGAATTCGCGTCCACATGCGGACCGCCCAGGCGCGGCGTGGTGCGCAGCCAGAACAGCGAGTCTGAATTCCAGGTGCCGCCGCGCACCGCGAAACCGTCCGTGGTGGGCGTGCCGTCATCGCGCGCATCGGCGCGGTAGGGGTAGCCCCAGAACAGGCTGTAGGTCCATTCCGCGATGTTGCCGCTCATGTCTTCTGCGCCCACCCACGACGCGCCCGCGCTGCCAAAACTGCCAACCGGCAGCGGTCCGCTGCCCTCGGTTGTGCCCAGCCAGGCGGCCACGTCCGGGAGGGGTTCAAATCCCCAGGGGAAAATCAGCCCTTCCGGCCCGCGCGCGGCGTACTCCCATTCGGCCTCGGTGGGAAGGCGTCCGTCGCGCCTTTCGCAGAACGCCTGCGCCTCATCCCAGGTGATGTTGTCGCGCGGCATCTGCGCATGGTCGTCACCCACCCAGGTGGGATCATTCGCGGCCACGCCGCCCCAGGCCACAAACTGCGCGTTGGTCACCTCAAATTTGTCGATCCAGAAGGGGATCTCAAAGCACACGTTTTCGGTGGCGGGCTGCTCATAACTGAACAACTCGCGCGCCGATTCCGACAGCCCCAGCAGGGTTTTCTGTTCCTCCACCTGCTGCTCGGTCGTCCCCATCGTGAAGCAGCCTTTAGGCACGAGTGCCATCGGCACGCCGCCGAATTCGTGGATGAATGCCGCCCAGTCGCCATTGCTGCCGTCGAACGCCGTCCCCGCCACCAGCGCATCAACCATGGCCAGCTCCGCCGCGATCTGATCATTCTCCCCACCGTCCGCCGCCAGTTCGGTTTCAGCGGGCATGGGGCTGGCATCGGTCACATCGCCGCTGCCCAACACGCTTTCGTCTGCCGCCGTCGTCGCAGGGATCGCGCCGCGCGCATCCGGCGTTGGGGTGCTGGCGCTGGGGTTCAGCACGCCGCTGCTGATCAAGAAGAACACCCCTGTGCCGATGACCAGAATCAGCGCGAGCAGCCCCAGCGCCGGGCTAAGGCGGCGGCTGCGCACGGTGGAAGCCCCGCCCCCGCTGCGTTTCCCGCTGATCAGCTTGGCCAGCGTGGCAATGCCTTCATCCACATACACGTTGCGCACGTCCAGGATGTGGACGCCGTCGGACTGCAAGAGGGCAAATACGTGCTCGTCCGGGATCGGGTTTGGCGCGTGGTAGCGTTCCTGAAACACCGGGATCATCGTCTTGCCTTTTTCGTGCGCATAGCGGATTTCTTCGCGCACCCACTCGCTTTGCAGCGTGGTTTCTCCCAGCAGGCAGACGAATACCTCGGCCTCGTCGATGGCGCGGCGCAGACGATCCGGGAACGGGCCGCCGCCGTCGATACTGCGCGTATCCACAAACGCATCGATTCTGTGCTGTTTCAGGCTCATCGCCAGCAGCGTCGCCAGTGACGAACTGTCCTGACGGCGGTAAGAGATAAATGCTTGTGTCATGCTGCCGCAGCCCATCCAATACCTGCAAAAGATGAACCTATTATCAACCGTGCGCGGTGTTCTGGCAAGCAGGCGGTGGGTATTCGCAGGGCTGTTGCAAAGTCAGACGCAGCGGACGCGGCCTGCCGCGTCCCTACGCGGGGTGTATCAGATTAGCGTTTTTCCATAAGTCTCCTGGCATGTGCTGGTCTGGCCGCGCACCGCTGCCACACCCACACAAGCTGGGCACCCACACAAGCTGGGCACCCACACAAGCTGGGCACCCACACAAGGTGGGCATGACTAACCAGACAACCCTCAGCGCGCAGCAGCCCTGTTTACCCACTTTAGTGGGTGTACAACCGGCACATGACGAGACCCTTGCTAGCCAGGGCCCCTGGCACCCGGACTTTGCAAAAGCCCTGGTTTGCCCTGGCACGGACGCTTGATTTAGCGCCGAGGATGGTTATAATCGCGTCTATGAGCGATTTCCCGACTATTTCCCTGGATACAGATTGGCTGTATCTTTTTGCCGAAAACCATCAGGCCGATTACAGCGCGCCCAGGGTTGACGATTCCGGCTGGATCCCGCTGCCAGAGCTTGCTGACTGGACCGTGGCCACCTCTGCCCACACCGGCGCAGACTGGTTTCGACGCCGCATCACGCTCGCCCCGCTGGACGGCTGCGTGCGCTATACGCTCAGCATCGAACGCGCCCCAGAGGCGCTGGTCGTCTACGTCAACGGCAAGAAGCTGGGCGAGGCGCAAAGCCCCTTCAGGGCGGATGTTACCGCACTGGTCGCCCTGGGTGATAACATCATCGCGCTGCGGCTCATTCCGGGTGCAGAGCGCGTGGGCGGCGGCTTCGGCCACATCCGCTTGCAGTCCGCCCCGTGTGACTAGCGCCGCGCTGCCCCGCACCCCTGCGCTGATGTGCTGACCTGCGTTCCCCTGGCCAAACC
>CAZQIJ010000557.1:0-3086 GCA_964592955.1 uncultured Anaerolineaceae bacterium | reverse complement strand
TGATCGACGAACAGCCGCGCATCATCGCGGTGGATGAGGTCTACCGCCTGATGCGCCATCCCTCGCTGCTGGATTTCCTCATCGAAGCGGCGAAGACCTTCCGTACTCGGCGCAAAAAATTGGTCGCAGTGGATCAGATCAATGAGCAGGGTGTATTGGCGGACTATGACGTAGTGCTGAAAAGCGTTCCTGCGCTGCGCGTGCTGACTGTGCGCCGCGACCTGCCCGAAATCGCCGAAATGCGGGCGATGATGTTGAACATGCTGCGCGTCCTCCCATCGCAGGTCGGTGCGCGCAGGCTAAGGCACATGATCGTCATCACCCACGCGGAAGCCTATGACACGGAGAACTTCGACGTGGAGATTGGTTACATCGTGGATGATGCGCTGGATAAGGCGGTCCGCCTGCCGGAAGAACCACAGATGACGGTTCGAACCCTTGAACCAGTCGAGACGATGGCGACGGTGACGCGGGTCGGCGCATCGCGGTTGGGCAGCGGTTGTTACCGCGCGCTCGCGCACTGGATTGAAGGCAATGCCTATCACATTGCCGGACCGGGCCGCGAAGTCTTCCTGCATCTGGAAGCCAACCGGGATGAGGAAATGGTCACCGAAATCCAGATGCCGATCGAGAAAGCCTTGCCGAAGTCACTTCTACCCGTTCAGCCGTGATGATTCAGGAGGTGATGCTGCACACGATACCCTGACATACAAGCACTAATCTGATCCCCAATTCAACCGGTCACATGACATAAGGAGTCAATCTCATGATACGTCACCATATGACGCTTGCTTTGTTTTGCCTGCTGCTGGTGGCTGTCGGCGCAGTCGTGGATGCCCAGGATACGACTCAGGATCCGGTCATCTACCAGGATTTCGCGTTCCCCGATCTACCCTATCCTTCCAAATGGGTCGAAGTGGATGGTATCCGGCTGCACTACCTGGAAGGCGGCGACCTTTCCGCCGACCCGATCCTGTTCCTGCACGGCGTGCCCACCTGGTCTTACATCTGGCGGGATATCCTGCCCATCGTCGAACCTGCGGGGCATGTCATCGCGCTGGACTATGTAGGATTTGGTCGGTCGGATAAGCTGCCCGCCGATGAGGCGGAGATCGGTTACGGCTTCAACCGCCAGTTGGCTTACAGAATTCAGGCTTTAGCCCGTGAAAGCCACGCCGCTTTAGCGGCAGTGGATGAAACGTCTTTGGCTTTAGCCAGCGGCGCGTGTGGGTCAGCCCCGTCAGGATGTAGGGCTAAGGGGCTGGACACCGCGCCGCAATCAGGATATACTATTCGTAGTGTTGAGCCAGCGAATATCGCGCCAACACGGTGGTAACACTTGGACAGGACGTGTCCATACAGCCAAACGTAGCACCGCTGCCTGCACCTCACGGTAAGGGTAAGTGCAAGCGTGCTGTAGAAGCTGCGCCGCTTTAGCGGCAGCAGAGCGTCACATGGATGGTCAGCGCTAGAACCCAGGCAGATACACGCCTGACACGCTGACCCGGCGCGTCAAAAAGCGCACGCCGGTCAACCCGTCAGCACCCCTGATCGGTTTGACCGGTGTGTTGCGAACATCAACAACGCTTCACGAAACCAGGCTATTCCCAACAGCGCAGGGTGTTCACCTGATCGACCGGCACTATTGCGCGGCAGCGCCTTCAACGAGCTGACGTACAGCATCGATCACAACCTGTGGCTGATCGACGTAGATATAGTGGCGGCTGTCCTCAACGGCGATGAACTCGCCACGGGTAGACAAACTCGCCTGAGCCTCCTGTGCCTGAACCCAGAAGCCTTGCGACTCCAGTTCCTCTGGCGTATCGTTGAAGGGCAGTGTGGCGCTCAGCACGATCAGGGGCAGGTCGCCCAAATCACCGGCGGCGCGCGTCTGATCCAGGCTGTGACCAACCGACACCAGTTCGGAATACGCCGTCTCCCAGAACGACTGGCGCGCTGCCAGCGCCACATAAGTCTCCGTGTCTTCTTCGGTGACGCCCGGCGCAGGGAAACCCAGGAATTCACCGCTGGCGCGCATGCCGGTGACGAAATCATCAAAGCCCATCGACTCAGCCAGTATCCCCTGGGCGACTGACGGCACGGTGTCGATCAAGGCGAAATAATCCGGCGGCGAAGCATCGACCAGCACAACCCCCGCCACCAGATCAGGCTGAGTGGCAGCCAGATAACGCATGTACGTGCCGCCAATGGAATGACCGACCAGAACATAGGGCGCTTCGATACCCGCGTTGGTGAGCAGTGTCACCAGTTCGCCAGTGATCTGGCGGGCGGTGCGCGGCATCACACCGACATCGCTCCAGCCATACCCTGCCCGGTCATAGGTGCAAACGCGAGTGAACTCGGACATCGCAGTTTGAGCGGATTTCCAGGACAGTGCCTGGACAGTCAGCCCAGTTTCGATGATAACGGTTGGTCTGCCTTCGCCCATGCAGTACAGATGCAGGTTATAGCCACCGACATCCACCAGTGTGCCCGGCGCGGGCGGCAGCTCATCCTGAGCGGTTAAAGTGCCGCCGGAAACTGCGAACAAAAACAGACTGCTCAACAGGAACATGATGATCATACGCTTATTCTTCATAGAACACTCCTTTAAATTATTTACGAGAACAATGGTACTTCATTCACAGCGTTCAAAACTGACGTAAATCGAGCGCTGTGCGTATCCTATCACCAACCAGGTTGATGAACAACACGCTGATGAAAATCGCTAAACCCGGAAATACGGACATCCACCAGGCTTCGCGCATCGTCTGCCGACCGGCATTCAACATCGCACCCCATTCCGGGGAAGGTGGCTGCGCGCCCAGCCCGATGTAGCTCAAACCGGAAGTTGCCAGAATCGCGGCACCCGTCCCCAGGGTACTGTAGACAACAATTGTTGGGACGATGTTCGGAATGATGTGAACCAGCATAATGCGTTGAGGTGTTGCGCCCAGAGCCTGCGCCGCCAGCACATAATCGTTATGGCGGGTGGCAATGACCAGACTGCGCACCACGCGCGTCGTCGTTGGGATGGCAGAGATGCCCAGGGCAATCAGGATGACGAGCAATCCCGGTCCTAATGC
>CAZQIJ010000556.1:0-3097 GCA_964592955.1 uncultured Anaerolineaceae bacterium | reverse complement strand
GTGCGGATAATGCCCACCGCCTCGCCCGCCTGACGTGTGAAGAAACGCATCCCTTCGCGCGCCAGTTCCTGGCCCGGTCTCCAGGCGAAATCGGTAACAAACAACCCGCCAGGGGCGAGGTTGGCGTGGATCTGGCGGCAGATGCGCAGTTGTTCCTCGCGCGGGAAGTACGGCAGCAGGCCCTCGGCGGCGATGACGTTGGCGCTGCGGTTTTCCAATACCTCGGCCAGCGGCATCACGCCCAAATCCGCCGCCTTCATCACCAGGTTCTGCGGCAGCGGTATACGTTTGTTCAAACGCATTTGCTTCCCATGAATTACATCCGGCAGGTCAATCTCGATGACGGCAATATGCGGCAGCGCTTCTGCCACGTCCATACCGCGCGGGGAAAACCCGCTCGCCAGTTCGACCAGCAGACCGTCAGCCAGCGGCCTGAGGTGATCCACGATCAGGCCACGAAATGCCCCGGTGAGCACGGCCACAAAATTGAGACCGGCTTTGCCCATCCCCTTCGTCATCCTCGCAATCATGATGCGCGCCACCAAACGCCCGCCGAACGAGCTCAGCGCTTCGGTGACGGGGGAGGGCGTGAGCTGGGCGCGGACCCCCGCCAGAATTTCTGCGCCGCGCTGTCCAGACGTGCGCCCCAGGCCAAACTCATCGCGCGAGGGCGTGGCGGTGGGGGACTGTGGTTGTGTTTCCGTCATCGTAGCTTCCTTTGCTGCTGGTTGTACCTGTTACGAATGCTGTTGGCGAATCCCCCTCACCCTAAATCCCTCTCCCACTGCTTCGCGGGGAGAGGGACTTACAAAAGCGTTTTTCTCCCCCTCTCCTCAACTTGTTGTGGGAGAGGGGGCGGGGGGTGAGGGCAAAACGACGCACAAATCAATTGACCAACAACATCTGTTACGACAGTGTCAGATCAGATATGCGGTGTAGGGACGCGCCGCTGCGCGTTTGCCCTGGTGCCCACCAAACCAACCCCCCGCCGCGCCTGCCGCACTGCGCAGGCAGGGCGGGACCGAGCGCGAAGGGCAAAACGGCGCAGCATTCGGTTGAGCCACTTTAAATGGGTTGATCCATGCGTAGTTACCATCTCAGATTATAGCGAACGAACTGCCACCCCATGCATAAAGAAAGGCGTACCAACGGGTACGCCTTCCAGGATGTTACAGTATTGGTAGATTGGGGCTTACTGGCGCGGGGCCACTTCCGCGTTCACGATGGTGATGCGGCCTTCGGTTTCGATGCTGATCGGGCTGTTGGCGACCAGGAAATCGCGGGTGACTTCGTAGTCCAGGCGGCCAAAGTCATACGGGTTGATGGCGTTGTCTGCAAACATCTGGTAGCCGTCGCCACCGGTGCGGATGAAGTTCAGGGTCGCCACGCTGTAGGTCGCGGTTTCGTCGATGGGGCTGAAGCTGCCATCTTCGTTTTCCACTTCCACGCTCACAATGCGGCTGCCAGCTTCCAGTGTCGGGTCAAAGCTGAAGCGCAGGCCAGAAACCTGCGGGAAGCGGCCGGGGGCACCGTCACGGCTCACCTGGCCAGCGTCGTTCAACGTCAGGCCAGAGACGCCGTTTTCCAGCGCTGCCACGATATCGGCACCGGAGAGCTGGAAGGTGGACATCAGGTTGCCGAAGGGGTGCAGCGTCAGCACTTCACCCAGCAGAATTTCGCCTTCGTCGATATCTGCGCGGATACCGCCGCCGTTCATGATGGCGATCTGAGCGCCGGTTTCGGCGCGCATGGCGTCGGCAATCAGGTTACCCAGGTTGCATTCTTCCACGCGGCACACGCTGCGGTCACCGGTCAGGAAGACGTCGCTGGTTGCGCCGATGGGCTGGTCGTTGATGACTGCGACCTGTTCGTTCAGGCGGTTCACGATGGCTTCAATTTCCGGGTCAGGCGTGATGAAGCGCGACAGGAAGATGGTGTCGCCTTCGCTGGCAGTGAGCAGACCCGCTGCATCGAATTCCAGGTCAAGGCGGCCCAGGTACTGGGTGTACTGCCCGGCCTGCACATAAGCGATCGGCTGGCCGCTGACGCTGGTCATTTCAATCGGATATTCGCGCGCGGCAGCAGAAGCAGCGTTACCCAGCAGGGTGTGGCTGTGACCACCGATGACCAGGTCAACATTTTCGGTCATCGGCACCCATTCCAGGTCTTCGTTGATGCCGGTGTGCGTCATCACAATGATGATATCGACGCCCTGTGCGGTCAGTTCGGCAGCGGCAGCGTTCACCACCCCCGCATAATCGTCATTGAAGGTCAGTTCGTCGCCGGGGGACGCGATGTTGGGGGTATCGGCGGTCACCAGGCCAATCAGGCCGATCTGGCGGCCATTCACTTCGATGACGGCGGTCGGTTCCACTTCACCAGCCAGCGGGCTGCCTTCACCGATTTCGATGTTGGCCGCCAGCACAGGGAAGTTCACGCCGCTGACAAAGCTTGCCAACACATCGTCGCCATTGTCAAATTCGTGGTTACCCAGTGCCATACCATCATAGCCGATGGCGTTCATGATCTCCACCTGATCCTGCCCCTGGTACACCGTGTGGAACAGGGTGCCGGTGAAGCGGTCGCCGCCGTCCAGCAGCAGCACAGTGCTGCCTTCTGCGCGGATCTGGTTCACCACGGCGGCCTGACGCGCCGCGCCACCATTGTCGTCACTGTCCGCCAGGTGATGTGCGTGGGTGTCGTTGGTGTGCAGGATGGTGATGGCGTAGGATTCTTCGTCCTGGGCGCTGACGGCAGCAGTCAGCATCAATACAATCAGAAGCAGTAAAGCTTTGCGAAGCATAGAGTTTCCTCCTGAAAAAGGGTACTTTGACTGCCTGCAACTATGCCGCGTGCGCGTTAAGTGGGTGTTAAACATAACCAATTTTTGTTTAACGGGTTGCTAAGAACTGTTCACCGTCGCGCCGTCGGCTTCGCGCCGCTGGCCGCCTCCCCCCCCATCACCCCCTAAACTGCACGAGTGAATCAACCAATTTAGGGACAACGCAAGCGTTGTCCGGGGCGGACGAGGCAGGCCTCGTCCCAGGGCTGTTGCAAAGTCAGAAGCATTGGGCTTGTGGCAGGGTATTGGCCAGGG
>CAZQIJ010000555.1:0-3108 GCA_964592955.1 uncultured Anaerolineaceae bacterium | reverse complement strand
CCCCCCAACCGCCTGCCTGAGTAGTTACCGCCCTTTTTTGCGTCTCGGCGCGGCATGTGCGCAGCCCACACTGATGGCGTACCGAGCGTGAACGCAACTGACCCTGCGCTCAGGCGCTGCTTCAATCCTCTGGCGTAACGGCTCATGTAGGTTCTGTTGCGCGTTTTCATTCCCCGCATCCCGCTTGCCCACTGCTCCCACTGAGGGGCTGAAACACAGGCCAGAAAGCCCCCTCGCCCCTGTGTGGATTGAGGGGATTTCGGGATGAGGCGGCAAAGATACCTGAGTCGTCACCAGTTGGCTTTGACTGCCGCGCGCTGTGAGACGCAATTGAGACGCCGCCGCCTTCATGCGCAAACGCTGCTGAGACTCCGGTCGCATATCCTGTAAATGTCGAAAGCGAAGGCAGCAGGAGGCGAGTAACCGCCATGATGAATCCACTCTCAGGCGCAAACCTGACCCGGCAGGGCTACAACCTCATCGGCGAAGACGCACAGCAGATCCTGCTGGCGCGCAAGGATTTCGCGCGTATGCTGAGGCTGGGGACGACGAAACGCATACAGGCCACCTTTACCCGCCGCAGCCGCGCCATGTGGGCGCTGCCCCTGGTGGGTACACGCCAGCAGTATCTGGGGCTGCGCCAGATTCCCGTATGCGCCATACGCGGCAGCGAAAACCGCACCACAGACTTTGACAGCGAGTTTTACCCGCTTGCCGAACATCTTGAAGAACGCTGGTCACGCGTGGCGGCGGCCTTCCTCAAAGGCCACCCGTTCCCGCCCATTGACGTGATCCAGGTGGGCGATACCTACTACGTGCGCGACGGGCACCACCGCGTATCGGTGGCCCGCGCCTTTGGCCAGACGCATATTGACGCCATCGTGACGGTGCAGGAGGAAGTGTGTGCCTGCTAATGGATCAACCCATTTAAATCCGCCGGATTGTGTAGGGACAACGCCTGCGTTGTCTGGGGCGGGCGATTGCGGAGAGCACACACCGTAGCGTGCGGCACCATCACCCCCGCGCCGCATCTACCGCCGCCGCCGCGCTCAGCGCCCCCGCCCCCTGGCGCGCCGCGTCCAGTTTGGGCAGCCGTTCGGCAGTCACCGTCAGGATGCGGCGGATGTCCGCCGGGGTCAGCGACGGGTTGGCCTCCAGCATCTGCGCCACCACCGCCGCCACAATCGGCGCGGCCACCGATGTGCCATCCACATGCTGGTGGTGTGCGTCCACAATCTTATGCTGGTAAACGCGCGCTTGCAGCGTGCCATACAGGTTCGTCGCGGCATGGTGGCCGAAAATCCGCGTGACCCAGGGCTGGCCGCCGCTTTCATGCGCCTCCGCGATGATCTGCCGCGCCCTCGAGTCGCCCTGATGCGCGCCTGCCAGCAGTGCCCCCAGCCAGTACGCTTCGCGCGCGACTTCCGTGCGCGGCAGAATCGGCGACGCGATCCAGCGGGCAGGCGCGATGAGGTCTGGTTTCAGCGTGCCATCATACGCCATGCCGCTGTTGTGGGTGTAGAGCGTCCATTCGCGCCGGTCAAGCGTGTTGTTGTCGTCCAGGCCGCCCACCGTGATTGCTTCGGCGGCGCTGGCCGGCGGCAGCAGATGATCCAGCGCGCTGTTACCAGCCCCCGCGATGACGGTCACCCCGTCTGCCACCAGTTCGCGCACCACCCGGTGCAGCGGGTGATACGGATCGTAGCTCACATAATCGCCCCCCACAGACAAATTCACGATGCGGATGCCGTAGCGCCGGTGATGCGCTTGCACCCAGCGCAGCCCGCGCAGAATGTCTGCCTCTTTAACTTCGTTGCGCGGGTTGCTCACCTTAACGAGCACCAGGCTCGCGCCGGATGCAATCCCGCGAAAGTGCCCGCCAGAACGCGTGCCGTCCCCCGCCGCGATGACGGTCGTCATCTGCCCATGCCAACTGAACGCCGGACTGACCGGGATGCTGGCGCTTTCGCGGATGTCGTAGGTGGTCGCATCCACATGCACCAGGATGCGCCCTTTGAGGTCGGGGTGCGGATAGTACCCGGAGTCCAGAAAGGCAATGGTGACGCCTTTGCCGGTATAGTCAGCGCGTGCGCCTGTGCGTTCCGGGGTCGTCAGCAGGCTAACGCGCCCCGGAACATGACACGGATAGTTGGCTGTAAATAAAGGTAGTCTCATCAAATCACTACAAACTAGGGTGTGTTGACGGTGGTGCCGGTTCCAGTACACGTGGCAACCAGAAAAGTCAACAGAACCTGAATATCGGATCTCATACGACAGATCGAGCGGCAAATTGCCCGGCGTCCCTCGCGGATCAACGCAAACACAAGCGCCAGGTTTGGGCAGGGGCTGGCGCGCCACACCCCCGCAATCAGACGTGTTCTTACGGGTTGTTTCGTCAGTGCGCGGGTTTTTCCCGCGGCGGCGCGACGGCCAGAAAATCGTACACGAATCGCTCCCGGTATTGCTCCACCAGGGTCTGCACCCGATCCCACGCGTCTGCCGAAACGATCAGCCCGGCGTGGTTCTTCTTGTGCAGCCGCCACACCACCTCTGGATCGTTATAGGCCGAAAGGTCAGGATACTCGTATTTGGCCAGCGAAACCAGCAGCGCACCGGGGCGGCGTGTGATTTCCGGCAGCGTATAGGGGCGGTTTTCGGCCATAGCGATTTCGAGCTTTGCCCACTCTGCCCACAGGTTGACTCCTGTCGTGAGGGCCACCAGGTCTGCAATGTGCGCGCCGCCCACCCGCGCCGCGATCTCCAGGAAGTAGAAGCGTCCGTCGGCATGGGCGCGGATGTATTCCGCGTGGGTGGGGCCGTTGGCCAGGCCCAGCGTGGCGATAACGCTGCGGTTCAGCGCGAGCAGGTCGCGCGCGATATCGGACTCCGGGTCTACCGTCATCGTGGTGAAGATGCCGCCGTCGTGCGCCACGTTCAGCGGCGGCGCACCATATTTCTGCACGCTGGCGAAAATCGTCTCGCCCTGGTAGGTCAGCGCGTCCACATGGTACACATCGCCCGGCACATAGCGTTCCAGCACCCGGAACGACTGTTCGTCCCCCAGCACATTCAGCCAGTGCCACACTTCATCTGGGGTCGCCACGCGCT
>CAZQIJ010000554.1:0-3109 GCA_964592955.1 uncultured Anaerolineaceae bacterium | reverse complement strand
TCGGCATTGTACCGTTCATGGAAGCCTTTCTGCCTGCGCGCCCTGCTGCTGACGATAAACTGCCTACGCCGTCGTTTACCAGCGAAATTGATCCCAACAGCCTGCTTGGTATGCCTTTGGTAAACGCCACCACGACGCCTGAAGCCACACCCGAAGCGGCAGTCACCGAAGACTCTGCTATCCTAGCGCCTACGGCCACCTTTACCCCGGCGGCCACAAGCACACCGCTGCCCCCCACGGCTGCCCCCACCACCCAACCCACCGACGCCGCACAGGTTCCAGCCGCCACGGCTCCAGCCGCCACTATTGCGCCGGCAGCAGACATCAATACCAGTTTCAGCCGCACGCGTTCATCCTCGGCACGGCTTACCGGCTTTCGCTACATCAAGCAGGACTGGAACAACTGTGGCCCTGCCAACATCACGATGGGGCTCAGCTATTATGGCTGGCAGGAATCGCAGGACTACGCAGAGTCCCTCCTGAAGCCTGGCGATCGGGAAGACAAAAACGTCAATCCGTGGGAAATGGTGGAATTTGTTAACACGCAGAGCCAGGTGCGCGCCATATACCGTGTTGGTGGCGATACCGAGCTTCTGCGCACGCTGATCTCACACAATTTCCCCGTGATTATCGAAACCGGCTATCTGCCCGAAGGCTACCAGTGGATGGGGCATTACCAGACGGTGGTCGGTTATGATGACAGCATCGGCATCTTCTACGTTTACGATAGTTTCCTCGGTCAGGGCGAGAGCGGCGAGGGTGTCTCGGAAACATACGGGTTGGTGGATCGCTTCTGGCGGCACTTCAACCGCACCTTCATTGTCGTGTATGAACCGTCGCGCGAAGCTGAACTGACCGCGCTGCTGGGTCCACTGGCTGATCCGACCACTGCTTACCAGCATGCCCTGACGGTCGCGCAGGAAGAAGCGACGCGCGATCCCCAGGACTCGCATGCCTGGTTCAATATGGGCTCGTCGCTTTCCGCGCTGGGCGATCATCAGCGTGCTGCCGCTGCTTTCCAGAAAGCCTCGACAACCGGGTCGCAGCTTCCCTGGCGTATGCTGTGGTACCAGTTCGGCCCCTACCGCGCTTACTATGAGAGCGGCTACTATGAAGATGTGCTGAGTTTGGCGGATGCCAACCTGCTCAACGGCGGCGAATACATCGAAGAAACGCACTACTGGCGCGGGCGTGCGCTGGCGGCCCTGGGGCGTACCCAGGAAGCAGCAACCGCCTTCAGAACCGCACTGCGCCGTAACCCACGTTACGAGGAAGCCGAAACCGCTCTCGAAGCGCTGGGACTGTAGGGCACCTGGCGATGGACGTAACCACCGAACGCGCCGATACACGCACGCGCCGCCTCGCGCGCTCAACCGTGATCGTTATGGTGGCCTTTGGCACGGCTAAGGCCATCAGCCTGATTCAAACCGTCATCATCCTCCAGGTGTTCGGCATCAGCCGGGAATGGGATGCCTACGTTACCGCTAACCGCATCCCTGAGCTGCTCTTCACCCTGATTGCGGGCGGCGCACTGGCGCATGCTTTCATCCCGATCTTTGGCGGATTCCTGGCGCAGCATGAGGTGGATCGCGCATGGCGCACCGCCTCGCACGTGATTAACAGCGTCTTCACCGTCACACTGATTTCCAGCGTCGTGGTCTTTGTCTTCGCGCCCTGGATTGTTGGCACTGTGGTTGCGCCAGGGCTGCCGCCAGAGACCCTAGACCAGACCGTCCAGTTGATGCGCCTGCTGCTGCTGAGCACACTGATCTTCTCAGTAAGCGGCATCGTCATGGGCATTCTTCAGAGCTTCAACCATTTTCTGCTGCCCGCGCTGGCACCCATCATGTTTGATGTGGGCATTCTGTTCGGGGTCGTTTTCCTGTTGGATCGCTTTGGAGTCTATGGCATCGCGCTGGGGTCGGTGCTGGGCGCTGCGCTGCATCTTGCCATTCAGGTCCCCGGCCTGATCCACTATCGCGCGCGCTGGTCGCCATCGTTCGGCTGGCGCGACCCGCAGTTGTGGCGGGTGATCCGCCTGATGCTGCCGCGTGTGGCCGGCCTGGGGGTCTTCAGCCTGAACTTCATCATCATGAACAACATCGCGTCGCGTTTGGGCACAGGGGCCATCAGCGCGTTGGACTGGGGCTGGCGTCTGATGCAGATTCCGCAAACCCTGATCGGCACCGCGATGGGTACCGTCATCTTTCCTACGTTAGCAGAGCTGAGCGCAGTGGGCGATGAAGCCAGCAAACGCGGCGCGCTTTCCGGGGCGCTGCGCTTCATCATGATCGGCAGCATTCCGTCTGCGGTTGGGCTCATTCTCGTAGGACGGCCCGTTGTGACACTTCTGGAAAGCGGCGCATTTGATGCGTCTGCCTCTGCACTTGTCTACAGCACACTATCCTTTTTCGCCTTAGGGATGATTGTCCATTCCGCCTTAGAGGTGGTCGCGCGCAGTTTTTACGCAGACAAAGACACCCTTACCCCTTTGTGGGCAGCTTTGGGCGGCGCGGGGATAAATCTTGTGCTATCATTCGTGCTGAGTGATGTTGTGCGGGCCGAGGCCGCGATCAGTGCCTACAGTGTGGCTGCTGGGCAGTTCGGCGGCATTCGCCCGGCCTTCGGTAACGTGAGCGGTCTGGCGATTGCCAACAGTGTGGGCACCGCGTTTGAGGTGGGCGTACTGCTGTGGATTTTGCGGCGGCGATGGCATAGCACGGGCGAATCTGCTATCGGTCGCGCTGTGGTTAAGGCGACGGTTGCCAGCCTGGTGATGGGGTTGGCCATTGTGGGTATTAACCTCGCGTGGGATGTGCTCGGCCTCAATGAGAGTGGCCGCCTGCTGCTGATTGTGAAGATTATCCTGGAGGTGGCGCTTGGCGCGCTCGTCTTCGTCGCAGCGGCTTTCGCGCTAAAAATGGAAGAGCTCAACGTGATCATCCGTATCGTTCTGCGGCGTAAGCCGAGTAGGATAGAAACTGCAGAAGCCGCCATATGACCATCGAAATCCGCAGGCTCACGCTGGGCATCGCAGCGACAAACTGTTATATCATTGGGGATACCCTGACGAAAGAAGCCGTCGTCATTGATCCGGTGGACGAAGCGG
>CAZQIJ010000553.1:0-3120 GCA_964592955.1 uncultured Anaerolineaceae bacterium | reverse complement strand
TGGGCGCAAAGGGACTCGAACCCCTGACCTCACGGATGTGAACCGTGCGCTCTAACCAGCTGAGCTATGCGCCCTGACAGAATTTAGTTTAACACAGCCTTTATACCCAATCAAGAGGAAAGTGTGGAACGGGTCAGGATACACACACAGTGCGTTACCCCCCGGATGTAAACATCCCGTTAGGCACCATTTAAAAAATGTTCAATGTTGTAAAAATCACTTGACTCTCCACACCAAACGTCGTACTATGAGGAGAGTTAACCATTCAACAAAAGTCAAATGGTTAACTGATGTGAAAACCCCTTAACGAGGAGATAACGGCGATGTCTGATCTGCTATTCCGTCAGAGCAGGAGCTTCCGCGAAGAACAGATGCGTATCGCTGAACGCGAACGCCAGGCGCAGGAAGCACTGGAGGCCATTCGCAAAGCGCGTGACACCGAGCACGCGCGCCCGAACACCCGCACTGAATCTACTGAATCTGAAGAAAAAGCCGCCTGATATCAGGCCAGGGGAGGCGCACAAATGAACTACACGCACGACATGTTCAAGTACATCCAGGCAGAGCGCCAGCAGCAGGCACAACAGGCGCGTCTGGCACGGGAAGCGCAAAAGGCCCAGGAACAGGCTAAGCGCGACAACAAAGCGTAATTCCCTCAGTCTCCCTACGACATCTGTCTTCAGATGTCGTTTTTTATTCTGGTGGCGTGCTATAATCAGGCGCACGCTCACGAGATGCATCGGAAGACGACCGTAATGTTAGACGAAAATGCCGCTCCCACCTTCGTTCCCAAAGACGAGATGATCATAGATGACCTGGAAACGTTGAAGGTGCTGGCTGATCCTATGCGCTTAACAATTCTCGAATACCTGATGAAGCCCAGTACCGTCAAACGTATTGCAGAGAAGATCGACAAACCTGCGACCAAGCTCTACTATCACTTCAATCTCCTTGAAAAGCACAACCTCATTCAGCTTGTCGATACACGGATTGTTTCCGGCATTATCGAGAAGCATTATCAGGCCTCCGCCAAATCGTACCGGCTGGCACGTGGACTGCTGACACCCGGCAGCGACAACACCGACGAAGGTCTGGATGTGATGTTTGGCGGCATTGTGGCCGACGCACGCAATGATATCGCGGAGAGCATTCGCAGCGGTCTCATTCGCACCGATGAAGACCGGGAGATCCACGACAGTCTGCTGCTTCAGTCACAGCGTTTCAAGCTGACTGAGGCCCAAAGCCGCGCGTTCTATGATCGCCTGCTCGGCCTCATTCGAGAGTTCAGCGGGGATGACATCACGGGGGCAAATGAAGCGAACCCAGATGCCAAGACCTACAAGCTGATGATCGTGCTGCACCCCAGCAGCCGAAACCCAGACCGTGCTTAGCCGGGTCTGTTGACATTCCTGGCTGCCAGGCGCAGCGAAGCACGCACAAACGTCAACAAACCCTGGCAATGCTGTTCACGCGGCGGGGGTACGCGGCAGCCAGCATACCCCGCGCCTGTGCTGCCAGATTAACGCGGGAATGTGTATTGCACGGTGTAGGTGATCACAGTTTCACCCTGCGGCGGCACCTGCACACGGAACTCGATTCTGCTGCTGTTGATCTGCGTGAACTCGCTTGAAGAAGACAGGATCTCCCAGTCACTCCAGCGGAACAGGTTTTCGGGCACACGAATCTCAACGGTATCGCTGTCCTTGCGGTTACGCAGACGGATCTCGTAGGTTTCCTGGATAACGTTGCTGCTGATCGTCCGAAAGTCGGTCTGGATATGCTCCCCCACCAGATCAAAGGCATTCCCCAGGTAAAGCTGAATATCTTCACCCTCAGGCGTATGATTGATCGTATTCTCGCCGATCAGCAGCGCCGCGCCATCACTGTCTTCCTGATAAACGCGCACACGCCCAGCGGGGAGGTCCGCACCTAGCCCACCCTCTTCTGCCGTCGTGAATTCCAGATAGGTGCCCACTGTGGTTACGCCCGTATTGCCATAATACTGGTCATAGATGGGACCGCCGTAGCCGTAGAAGGCCAAGCTGCCATCATAGACATAGAACGTCGTCGCCGGCACATCTGCACCGCTCACAAACTCAACCTGCTTGGTCTGGTTATCGCCAATGGTCACAGGCCGAGCAATTTCATAGAGCTGGTATTCAAAGAATTCGCGTTGTTCAACCTGAGGGGCACTGGGGGGCATCGCAGCGGCCTCTGCCCGGAACATCAACCCATCCGTGGCAAAGTCATCCATAATCCGGTTCAGGTCACCTGCCACCAGCTTAAGCTGAGCATCGGCATAGCTGGTGCCGCTGGTGTTGCTTACTGTGACCCACCCGTTCATATCGAGCGCATTGTCCTCGCTGCCCAGCACAATATTGTAGTCTGCCGTCCAGCTCATCCCAGACGCCAGATACGTCAGTTCAACCTGCTGTTCGCCAGCCGTACCACTCTGCACCATCCAGCGCAGCGTGGGGCGCGTAATCAGCCCGTCGGGCAGTGCGGGGAAGCGCACGTCACGCACATCGTCAACACTCACCACCACCACCTGGCCAGACTCTGTACGCAGAATAATATCACCGGTGCGCCCACTCAGCAGCGCGCCTGTATACTGGCTGCCATCGGCGGTGCTCACTTCGATCACTTCATCCAGATAGCGCTCTAACAGCGCTGAAACACCCACAAGGTCATAGACATAGTTCTGTTCGAGCACCACCGTATTAAGGGGATCCGTCAGCGAACGGAAGTTGACCGAGGTGGCATCAATCGTTGCGGCGACATCGGTAAAGTTGATGAAATTAATGCCTTCGTCGAAGGTGAAGGTTCGGCGATCCCGTACCAGTGCCGTACCAAGGTTATACACAGTAACGGCGACGTGTTCGCGTTCCGGCACATCTCCGCCAGCGGCGGATGGTGTTTCCTGTGCCCCGATGAGTGAACTCCCCAGAATCAGTGCAGCGGCCAGGGCGGCTGCGGCGAAAAGCAGCTTACGCATGGTGCAGTTCTCCTTGTTTAGCGTTATTCGATTTCGGCTTCGAGTGTAAACCCATTGATCATGAAGGTATATTGACCAGCGGCATATTCCCCAGTCAGCGGAATATCTGCGGAAAAAGGTTGAAC
>CAZQIJ010000552.1:0-3120 GCA_964592955.1 uncultured Anaerolineaceae bacterium | reverse complement strand
GATCAATCTGGCCGATGTCATGCGCGCCCTGGGCGATGCGAGTGCCGCGCTGACCTATCTTAAGCGCGCGCTGGTGACTGCGCTCGAAATTGACGCGCTGCCCAGCGTCATGGATGTGCTGCTGGGGTTAGCCAGACTGACCAACGACCACAACCAGGCGCTGGTGTGGTTAGGGGTGCTGCTCGTTCATCCTGCAACGGTGGAAGAAACGCGCGATGCAGCCCAGATACTGATCAACGAACTTAAGGCCACCCATACCGAAAATGTGGTGCAGGAGGGGCTGGCGCGCGGCGCAGCGCTCGAACTGGACGCGGTCACCGGGGCGATTCGCCAGATGACCAGCCTTGACACCGGCGATTGACGGTTTCAGGTTGGCCTCGTACCGCCCGCCACACTGCCTGGCGTCGGGTCAGCCCCTGGATCATGTCACGTTGAGCCTGTGGTTTGGGGAAAGACGAAACAAGGTCTCAACCCTGGGTCCCATGCATTGCCACGCCTTCACAGCGCTGCTTTCTGCCTGACTTTGTCTCTCACCCCCCGCGCTCCCGTGCGCAGCAGTGTGCCCTGCCTGGCAGGGCTTGCACGTGACGGAACAGAACTTTCGTCAGGGGTAACTGCTCAGGCTGCTTACCCCAATTACGCTTAGCTGCGTCAGCGGCTAAAAAATGCCTGCCAGGCTGCGATACCTTTTGTGAGAAATGGTCAAACTTTTAACTCTTGACCGCAAACGGTCAAATTAAAAGTTTTTGATCCAACTTTTTACAAAAAGGTGGCGGGGGGTTTGGGGCGCTGCCCCCCAACCGCCTGCCTGAGCAGTTACCATCAGGGGTTGACGTGTGGAAAGCTTGGCGAATCACTGTCAGGAATCACGGTCGATGCTGATGAAAGACCGAACCGCTGTGGCACACGTCTTGACTTACGCACTCGGCTCCACTAAAATTCTGAACGCGAAATTTTCTATGGTGTGGTGGTATGTTCCAGAGTCTCAGCCAGCGTTTACAGGATACGTTTGACCGTCTCGGTCGCGGCGGTAAGCTCAGCGAAGCGGATGTCACCAACGCGATGCGCGAAGTGCGTATGGCGCTGCTGGAAGCCGATGTTGCGCTGCCGGTCGTCAAGGATTTCGTAAACCGGGTCAAAGAGCGTGCGGTGGGTCAGGATGTCCTCAAGAGCCTGAAGCCCGCGCAAATGGTCATCAAGATCGTTCATGAAGAACTGGTCGAGACGCTGGGCGAACCGGGGCGTCTGAACTTCAATGCGCCTAAGCCTGCCGTCATCATGCTGGTCGGCCTGCAAGGGTCGGGCAAAACCACCACAGGCGCAAAACTCGCGCTCTACCTGCGCGACCGCGAAAAGCGCCAGCCTTTTCTCATCGCTGCGGACGTATACCGCCCTGCCGCGGTTGATCAACTGGTAACGCTTGCCCGGCAGATCGGCGTGGGTTACTACGAAGAAGGCATCAAAGCCAAACCTGCCCAGATTGTGACGAATGGCCTGAAGGCTGCCAAAGAAGCCAACGCGGGCGTTGTCATCGTAGACACGGCGGGGCGCTTGCAGATTGACGATACCCTGATGGCGGAGCTTGAGGAGATCAAGCGCATCGCTTCACCGGTAGAAGTGCTGCTGGTGGCGGATTCCATGACCGGTCAGGAAGCGGTCAACATCGCGCAGGGGTTCAACCAGCGCGTGGGGGTGACGGGCCTGATCCTCACCAAAGTAGACGGTGATGCGCGCGGCGGTGCGGCGCTTTCGATGCGCGCCGTGACCAACGTCCCCATTAAGTTCCTGGGGACGGGCGAAAAGCTCACGCTCGATAACTTTGAGATCTTCCATCCAGACCGGCTGGTGGATCGTATTCTGGGCATGGGCGATGTCATGTCGCTGATCGAAAAAGCTGAAGAAGCCTTCGACGAAACCGAGGCGCTCAGACTTCAGAAAAAGCTCATGGAGAATGAGTTCACGCTGCAGGACTTTCTCGAACAGCTTCAGAACATGCGCAAGATGGGTCCCATCAGCCAGATCCTGGGCATGATTCCGGGGCTGAGCAAAATGCAGATGCAGAATCAAATCAACAGCGAGGACATCGAAAAGCGCGTAAAGAAGGTGGAAGCGATCATCAACTCGATGACACCCTACGAGCGCCGCCTTCCCAAGAAGCTCAACGCCAGCCGCAAGAAGCGTATCGCGGCGGGCAGCGGCGTGGAAGTGCGCGATGTCAACGACGTTCTGAAGCAATTTCAGACCATGCAGGATATGATGAGCCAGATCCGCAAAGGACGCATGCCCAGAATTCCCGGTATGCCGCCGGGCATGTTTGGCTGAACGCGCTCATCACGCAGCAACCTAGCCGACCGTTTTGTTACAGCCCGGTGGGGCACCACCTGAACACCTGCTGCACAGAACACCATTTTATGACCGGAACAACTTTAAGAAACGCAGTTAAGCGCAAACAAGAGGAGAAATACTAGCATGCTTCGTATACGTTTTCAGCGTGTTGGGCTGAAAAGACAACCTGCTTATCGCATCGTGGTGACAGACAGCCGCAAGGCCCGCACTGGCGCTTCGATTGAGGTGATTGGCCATCACAACCCCCGCACCCGGCCCTCGACCGATATCGTGAAGCTGGATCGTGCCCTGTACTGGCTCAGCGTAGGCGCAAAGCCTTCTGAAGCAGCCGAACGTCTGCTGAAGCGCCTTGGGGCTATAGACCTGGTGGCGCGCTATCACAAGGGTGAAGCGATGGAGGCGTTGATCGCGGAGGGCGAAGCCGCCCTTGCCAAACGTGAACCGGTCAGCCCGCGCACCAGCTATCCGTCACCTGTTGGTGCTGCACATGTGCCCGCCCCCGCGCCACATGCAGACGCAGCGGCAGAAGAAGCCTAACCACAAAGATAAACCGCTATGGAAGAGAAACTCGTCGAGTACATTGCACGTCATCTGGTCGATCATCCTGATGAAGTTACAGTCCGCCGCAAAGAAACCTCTTCCTCGGTAATCGTGTATCTGCACGTGGCACCGGGGGATATGGGGCGGGTGATCGGCAAGAACGGGCGCGTGGCCAACGCCATTCGTTCGCTGCTGCGTGTACCGGCGCAGGGCGGCAAACGCGTTATCCTGGAA
>CAZQIJ010000551.1:0-3139 GCA_964592955.1 uncultured Anaerolineaceae bacterium | reverse complement strand
CGCCCCTGCGCGGGTGAGGGGGCAGGGGGTAAGGGCTGGTACAGCGGCGGGCACGGTACGGACAACGCCTGCGTTGTCCGCGTTGGGGTCCGCGGCGGGCGCGCCGTTGCGCTCAGGTGGCCGCGCCGATCCCCGCCACGTAACCGCTGGCCCACGCCCACTGAAAGTTGTAGCCGCCAATCTGCCCGTCCACGTCGCACATCTCGCCGCACAGATACAGGCCAGGGCACACGCGCGATTCCATCGTCTCCAGCCGGATTTCGCTGAGCGGCACCCCCCCGGCGGTGACCTCGGCATACGTATAACCGCGTGTGCCCCAGATGGGCAGCCGCAGCGCCGTGATCGCCGTCACCAGTGCCTTGCGCGACTGCCGGGTGAGCGCCTGCGCCGCCGCAGTCGGATCGACCCCGGCAGAGACGCACAGCCCCCGCGCCAGCCGCTCTGGCAGCGGGATCACGCGCAGCGGGGACGCCTTCCCCAACGCCAGCAGCGCCGCGTCGAGTTCCGCCGCCGGGGTGTCTGGCAGCCAGTTGATGACCAGCGACGCCCCCGGATCGTCATCCAGCGCCGCCTGATAATAGCGGCTGATATCCAGCACTGCGGGTCCAGACAGGCCGAAATGCGTACACAGCGTGGAATCGCGGAAGGCGGCCAGGCGTTTGCCGCTGGCGGCGCGCACTTCCAGCTCGGCCTCCGCGCTGATGCCGGAAAGCGCGCACAGGAAGTGATCCGGCGGCAGCGTGAGCGGCACCAGCGCCGGGTACACGCGCGGCGTGAGGCTGTGGCCCAGCGCCTGTGCCAGCACGTACCCATGACCGTCTGAGCCGGACTTTGGCAGGCTTCTGCCGCCGGTGGCCAGGATAACGCGCGGCGCGTTGACCTCGCCCCATGCGCCCCGGATGCGAAACATATCCCCCGCGCGCGTGATCGTCTCTACCCGGCGCGGATGATGCAGCGCCGCCCCTGCATGGTGGGCGGCCTCCATCAGCGCCGTGAGCACGGTGTGGGCGTCGTCTGTGGTGGGGAACAGCTTGCCGCTGTCCTCGTGCTTCAGTTCGACGCCGATCTCCCTGAAGAACGCGACAGTTTGCGGCACGTCGAAACGGCGCAGCACCTTCTTGATGGCGTTGCGCGATGACCCCGCGTAGGCATCCTCACTGACGCGGTTATGCGTCACATTGCAGCGCCCGCCGCCAGCCACCAGGATCTTCGCCCCGATCTTCTTCGCACCGTCCAGCAGCACCACGCGCTGGCGGCTGCCGCGTTCCAGCAGCGTGCGCCCGGCCACGATCCCGGCCATCAGCCCGGCGGCCCCTGCCCCCACCACAACAATATCGGCGCTGGACGGCTGGAAACCCGCCGGAACGGATCTATTCGTCGTCAATTTCACTGTCGATGATGTCATACACCTGGTTCACGAGTTCGTCGGCATATTCCAGCGCGCCGAATGCCTCTTCGTCCTGGCTCTGCATAAAGAACAGGGCAGCATCCAGCATCGCTACGGCAGACTGCGCCACGAGGTCGGCCACGTCCTGATAATCGTGCTCTGCGATGAGGTTCTTGATGATATTTACCGCAGTCTGCGCCTGCGTTTGCGCCTGGCGCAGCGTGTTGATGGCTTCACTTGATGTGTTCATAGGTCAGTTGGACTCTCCTTTTTGCAGCGTCAAGATAGCGCGAAACCGGGTCAATTGCAACGGTCAGGCGGGCGTGTGGCGCGCAGTTTCTGCCGATTGTGAACATTTCGGCTGGCATTTCCGTATAGGGGGTTGTCAACCGAATTCACGCGGCGGACTTTTCCGAATCCCGGCAGTCAACTATACTGGGACGGTGCCACCGCGCCCTACACAAGGAAGAAGCGTTCGTATGCGAAAAACGTTTATCGGGATCGCCGCCGTGCTGTGCGCCGTGCTGCTGGCTGGCTGTGGCGCGCCATCGGACAGCGAACAAACGCCGCTGCCGCCCGGCGATGCCGCGCGTGGCGCAGCCCTGTTCACCCAGACGCTGGATGGCGCACCTGCCTGTTCCACCTGCCACCTCGTCACGGGCAGCAGCGTAAGCGTGGGGCCGAACCTGGCCGGGTTTGGCCAGGTCGCGGGCACGCGCGTGCCGGGGCAGACGGCAGAAACCTATGCGCGCCGCAGCATCACACAGCCCGGCGCGCACGTCGTCAGCGGGTTTGCCAACGCGATGTTTAATCAATATGCCCGCTATCTTGACCTGCAGGACATCGCCGATCTGGTCGCCTATATGCTCACCCTCTGATCACCACACTTGCGAATATGCTACGATGACAGGAGAACACCATGTTTGATATTGCATTTGTGCGCTTGCTGCACATTCTGGCCGGAGTCGTGTGGGTGGGCGCAGGGCTAACCGCCGAACTGATGATTCTGCCCACCGTGCGCCGTTTGGGGCCCACTGGCGCAGCGTTCTTCAGCGCCTTCTACCGCTTCAGCATCTTTAGCAAGGTGATGCCGGTGGCGTCCCTCACGACCACGCTGGCCGGGCTGTACCTGTATGCGCGCTGGTTTTTGTCGGCGGGCAGCCTGCCGTTCAGCACCACCGGGACCATCGTCCTCTCTGTTGGGGCGCTGTTTGGGCTGGCGGCGTTTGGTCACGGGATCAGCATCGGGCGGCTTTCCGGCAGATTCCTGGCCGCGTCTATTGCAGCCGGGGAGTCCCCGACCCCCGAACAGCGGGCGACGCTGGCCGGGCTGCAGGAGCGCATGGGGCGCAGCGGGCGCGTGTCGCTCATCCTGATGGTGATCGCGCTGGTGGGGATGGCGTCTGCGCGCTATCTCTAAACGCGCATTGTGGGGCTTCCGCTGGCACCTGTGCCGCGGAAAGCAGCCCCCTCTCCCCAACGCTGCGCTGGGCGAGGGGGGAAATGCCCACTGTTACAGGGTCACGAACCCTGTGGCGACGGGCGATTACGCTGTAAGGGCGCGCTACAGCGCGCCCGCCGCCGCCGACCACAACGCGGAGCGGCAATGTCACCGCGTCGTAGGTGTAGGGACGCGGCCTGCCGCGTCCGCCGCCGCCGACCGCAACCCGGACAACGCAGGCGTTGTCCCTACCGCGCCCGCCGCGTCTCTTTGCCGGGGGAACAAGTCCCCCGGCCAGTATCTATCTGGCA
>CAZQIJ010000550.1:0-3145 GCA_964592955.1 uncultured Anaerolineaceae bacterium | reverse complement strand
GCCACAGCCTGCACGCTGTGGCGCTTCCCGTGTGACGCCGCGCGCTGCTGCTTAGCGCATTGTGTCTGCCGTTGTGACCGCGCTCACCAGCGGCAGGCGCACCGTGAACGTGGTCCCTTCGCCCGGCGTACTGCGCACCCCCACACTGCCACCCTGCGCCTCTGCGCTGCTCTTGACGATGGCCAGCCCCAGCCCCGTCCCGTGAATGCGCTGTGTGTTGCTGCCCCGGTAAAACGCCTCGAAAACCCGGTCGAGATCCTCAGGTGGCACCCCGATTCCCTGATCTTCGACAGAGAAGATAACGCTGGTGTCTTTGCGCTCCAGCGTTATCGTGACCGTGCTGCGTTCCGGCGAATACTTCATCGCGTTGGAAAGCAGGTTATTCGTGATGTGGCGCAGCAGCTTCGGGTCAAACAGGTAAAGACCTTCGATTTCACACCGGTAATGGAACGTGTAATTTCCGTGGGTGCTGGCATATTCCTCCACCAGTTGGCGGCAGAAGGCGGCGAGCGCCAGCGGTTCCAGGCGCGCTTCCAATTTCCCCGCCTGAGACTTGTTAATCTCCAGCAGATCTTCCAGCAGTGCGCTCATATACTGCGCCTGCGTGTAGATCGTATCGTAGTGGTGCTGCCGTTTTTCCGGCGGCATCCGGTCTTCGTAATGTTTGAGGAGCTGCTGGCTGCTGATGATCACGGCCAGCGGCGTGCGAAACTGGTGCGACGCCGTGTTGAGCATGTTTTCCCGCGCCGCGATCTTCTGCCGCTCCTGCTCGATTTCCGCGCGCGCCGTCTCTGCCTGCTGCCCGATGAGCGCCGCGCGCTTGCGTTCCGTAAGGTCGATGTAGGCGGAGAGGATGGCCTGCACCCCGGCAAACTCCACCAGCGCAGACTGGGACTCAACCGGCACCATGTCACCATCTCGCCGCAGCAGCGCCCAGTCCGTCAGGATCACCGAACCCGCCGTGAGCGTCGTCCTGATGGCTGCTGCCACCAGGGGTTGGTACGCCGCTGGCACCAACGTCAGTGCAGGCTGCCCGGTGATGGTTTCCGGGCTTTCGTGGCCGATGAGCTGGCGGGCGGCGCGGTTGGTGTAGATAACGCGCAGCGTGGCGGCATCCGTTAGCGAGATGGCCACCGGCATCTGGTCGATGAGCAGATAATACTGGGTATCGCGCTGGCGCAGCGTCTCGGCGGTCTGCTGATGCTGGCGCACTTCGGCGGCAAGGTCGCGGCTAAGCGCCTCGGCCCGCTGTTCGTTGGCCATCACGCGGCGCAGCGTGAGGTGTGTATTGTGTTCCGCCACCCCCATAAGCACCACCAGCGCCACGTTAAAAGCGGTGTTGCTCGTCAGCAGGGCCACCAGCAGCGGCGGCCCCCCGGCCATAACGGTTTGGCCAGCCGCCACCACAAACGTGAGCACGGCGAAGAACAGCGCGCCGCGCCCCCCCAGCAGCAGCCCCGCCGCCGCTACCGGGATAATCATCCAGGCGAAGATCCGGTCATACAGGCCCCCAAACGGGACGCTGGCAACCAGCAGCCCACCCCAGAAGATGAAGCAGGTGATGACGCTGGCAAGCTGCACAGCACCCCGGTGGTTGATCACCATCAGGGCAGCCACCATCGGTATGGCCGTCACCGCCATGATCAGCGAATCGCCCTGGCCCAGCAGCAGCAGTTGGCTTAGCGCCACAGGCACCGTGATGAAGATCATGGCGATGTGCAGGATGTGCAGCAGGCGCGCGGTTTTGGTCTTTTCGGGATCGTCAAAAGTGGGGATGTGCAGGAAATCGGCAGTCATAGGTCGGCGGGCGTCCATCGCGCAGCTCCAGAAACGCACTGATGTCGTTCAGGCAGGGAAGAATCAGCAATTTCCTAGAGTATAGTTCGGATCTGCTTAAGAGGCATTAAGTTAGCCAGCGGATAATTCCCTGTTATTGCCAGCGTCATAACTGCATTATACACCCCGCCGCCGCTCGCGTGCCCTGATTTCTGTAATGTAATCTTTAACCTGTGATGGCGCTGTATGCGATGATGACCCTGAAGGACGAAGCGAAAGCGGCGCGCCTGCGCCAGGTGAGCGACGCGCGCCCCGGTATCACACGCGCAAAGCACGGCGAAGACTTCCTCTATAATCCGCCAGACGGCACACCGATCACCGACGAAGCGCTCAGAACAGCGGAGTCAGGCGTGCGGGGGCAGGGATACCAGAGGGTTTGTAACATCATTTAACACTCACATTACACTCCGGTAAAATTCCGGTAATCGCTGCTGGCGTATGATAGGCGCAGTTGTCCCTTACGCTGAGGAGCCTGTTTATGAAACGCCTGCTGATCCTTGTCCCCGTGCTCGCGGCGCTGTTCACCACAACCCTCGCCGCGACCGCGCAGCCCGTGCGCCCTGCTGCTCCCACCGAAAACAATATCGCCTATGCCCAAACCGATGACCCGCTGCAAACGCTGGATGTCTACCTGCCCACAGCGGCAGACGCACCGCTCCCGGCTGTGCTGCTGGTTCACGGCGGCGGCTTCTTCACCGGCAGCAAAGCCGGGATGCGCCAGTTGGCCACCGCGCTGCGCTCCCAGGGGTACGCCGTCTTCGCCACAGATTACCGCCTGTCGCCGCTGCACAGCTATCCGGCGCATGTGGAGGATGTGATGTGTGCCGCCGGTTGGATGGCCGCCAACGCCGCGACATACAACCTCGACCCCCAGCGGTTGTATGTGTGGGGCGGGTCGGCAGGCGCAACGCTGGCGCTGATGGTGGGCATGGTGGATGACCGCGCCCTGTATGCCGCAGACTGCCCAACCCCGCTGACGGATGACACAGCCCTGGCCGGTGTGGTGGCCTATTACCCGGCCACGGAATTCGTGAGCCTTCCCTCGGTCACCGGCCCCATGCTGATCGCCTATCTGGGGGGCACCCTCATCGACATGCCGGAGATCTGGCTGGAAGCCTCACCGGTCAGTTGGGCAGATGGCACCGAACCGCCGATCATGCTCATTCACGGCACCAGCGATGACCTCGTGCCCTTCACACAGTCCGAGCTGCTCGTCGAGGCGCTTGAATCCGCCGGGAGCGCCGTCGAGCTGCTGGTCATGGAAGGGTCAGAGCACGGCTTCATGGTCAATTTGCAGGCGGCGGATGGC
>CAZQIJ010000549.1:0-3145 GCA_964592955.1 uncultured Anaerolineaceae bacterium | reverse complement strand
GTAAAGCCAGGTTATCATCTCAACAAAATACATTGGAACAGCATCACAGTCGATGGCAGCATTCCGGATCGGGAAGTCTATGAGATGATTGACCATTCGTATGAGTTGGTGGTACGCGGTCTCAAAAAGTCGGACCGGGAAGCCCTGGCGAAACGGACTTCGCCCAAACCGAAGAAAAGTAAATGAGGCTCTGACATTGAGAAAGTGAGCGACCTGCGCTAAAGTAAGAGTCTCTTGGGAAAAGTAAGCAGTATGGGGATTTAGGAATGACGGTAAAGACCTCTGACCTCAAAGACAAGAATTCGGGTGCTTCGGTTACGACTGTACGTCGCCAGACTTATGTGTTTGGCATTGCTGGCCTGGCAGTACTGGCTGCTGTGATCTTCATCGTGATTTCGAGCCAGAGCCAACTGACCGTAGGCACAGTGGATTACGCGGCGCTGACGAAAGAGCGCCTTGCAGACGGTGGGTTTGTGCTGGGGGATCCCAATGCCCCGATTACGATTGTTGAGGTGGCAGACTTTATGTGCCCGCACTGCCAAAGCTACAAGCCCACCATGGAGCAGTTTATCAGCCAGTATGTTGTAACAGGCCAGGCGCGCTTTGAGTACCGCATGATGCGCACCCAAAGCAATACCTCGGAATTTGCGGCTAAGCTGGCAGAATGTGCAGATACACTGGAACCCGGTGCCTTCTGGCGTGCGCATGATGTGCTGTTTGCGCTTGCAGCGGAACGCCGGTTTACGCTGGAAGACGGCGGGCGCGCGTTCGCCAGCCGTATGGGCATGGACTATGGCGATCTGCTGAACTGCACCAGTGATGCAGACCAGTATGAAACGGATGAAGCGCTGGCACGGCGTGCCGGTGTGACCGGTACACCCAGCATCATGGTCCGTTATGGTGATGCTGCGCCGACCCTGATTGGCGGCGCGGAGCTTAACGCACAGCGTCTTGGCGATCTCGTTCTGGGGGCCAATTAAGGAGGCCGCAATGGCAGATGCTGACCGCTTTATCGAACAAAGCCGCCCGTTCATTCAGTGGATGCTAAATTGGCAGGCCAACCTCAGCCCACTGCCGTTTGCATCGCTGCTGGAGAACGGTGCTGATCGAATCGGCATCGTATCTGTCGATGTGATTAAGGGCTTCTGCACGGTGGGGCCGCTCTCATCTGCGCGCGTGAACCGCATTGTGGAACCGATCACGTCGCTGTTTCGTTTGGCATGGGATCACGGTGTGCGCGACATCGCCCTGCCGCACGACGCGCACCCACAGGATGCTGTCGAGTTCGGCCAGTATGCCCCACACTGCATCCGGGGCACCGAAGAAAGCGACCATGTGGACGCTTTCAAAGCGCTGCCCTTCTTTGACCAGATCAGCAGTATGGAGAAGAACTCGATCAACGCCGGTTTGTCGCCAGATTTTGCGGCCTGGGTTGAAGCGCGCCCACAGATCATGATCTGGATTGTGGTGGGCGACTGCACCGATCTGTGTACACACCAGTTAGCGATGTACCTGCGGCTGCGCGCCAACCAGCATCAGATGCAGGGTGTGCGTGTTATTGTTCCAGTAAATACAGTAGATACTTACGATCTGCCAGTCGAGGCTGCCGGAGAAATTGGGGCTGTGCCACACAATGCCGAGTTTCTTCACACGGTGTTTCTGTATCACATGATGCTGAACGGCATTGAGGTTTGTACCGAAATCACGGGTTAGGCCGGATGGGGCACGCTGCGGCGCGCCCCATCACGCCAGTTAGTGCCAGAAGGCATCCTCAAGGTCCAGCGGCAGTGCGGAACGTTTTCCCGATAGTTCTAGCCCTTCCCATCCCTGCGCCATCAATTCAACGTAATCCGGGTACGCCACACCTGGCGAAAACTGCCATTCGCCAATGCTGTGAAGCTGCAAGCGCTCTTTGCGGCGGCGCACCACAATGACAAACGGCAGGCGACGGTACAGCGCCAGCACAAGCGCTTCACTCTGTGTAGGATCCCCACGCCGCGCGACCATGCCCAGCGCAGACGCCAACCGTTTGCTGTCTGCCGGACCGCGAAAGGCCCACATCTGGCGTGGAGACGGGTCAGCGGTAAGTAAGGGGGTCACTGCCTGGGGTTCATCCGCGCGCACTTCATCGAGTACCACTGTGTGTGGCTGAGCCTCCAGCGCCGCCCTGACCTGTTCGGCAAAGGTTGCGCCGGGCTGGTCGGCAGCGGGCCAGCGGACCTGAAAGCGCCGCGCGCCTGCGGGCAGATGCAGCTCGCCCGCGCGTTCAACGGTGACGATGGACTCTGCCGATGCGCCGCGCGTGACCATCGCGGCGAGCATCATGGAAAGCAGTGTGGTCTTTCCGGATTCAGACTCTCCAACCACCACAAAGCCATGCGCGGATGTGGCGATGGCCTCCAGCAGGCGGCGCGCCTGGGCGTCTTCCACCCGCGCCTCCAACGGCGGCAGCGCGCGTGGATGCAAGCGCATATCGACAGTCAGATGCGGTGTGACGGGCGGCATCACCAGATTCAACCCGACGCGCCGACCGTTCACCGTCAACCCGATTTCGAGATAAGGGTGTTCGCTATCCATTTCGCCACCCGCCGCCTGCACGAGTTTGGCAACCACCCTGCGCATGTGATGCGGATCCTCAAACGGATGCTCGATTACGGCGAAGTCGCCATGTCCATAACGCACCGATGCTTTGTCGATTCCATCCAGCGCCACAGTGGTTACCTGAGCATCGGCCAGGAACGCGTCCAGCGGTCCGTAACCGAAAATTTCGCTGTAAGCCAGCCGCGTGATTTCGGCGTGAACCTCAGGTGAAATCTGTACGGACTCCACAGCGATCACGTAAGTTACGGTATCGCGCAAAAGTTTCAGCCGGTCATTGTATGTGGTGGCTGCCGCCAGCGCCGGTGACTCTGTGCCGTGTTCCTGTTCAAAGGCGGCTGTGATGCGTTCAATCAGCGCTGCAATTGTGTACTGGCGTGTGCCCATGCGACCGCTGAGGTAGCGCGGCAGCGGCACAGGTTCACCGTTCTCAGGCACCGGGTTCGAAGGTTGTTCCGCAGACTGATCACCTGAACTCACCATCCATGTCCTTTCATCGAAATCGGCGCGAGATACCCCTGCCTTCAGGCATGGGGAGGGATAGCGC
>CAZQIJ010000548.1:0-3153 GCA_964592955.1 uncultured Anaerolineaceae bacterium | reverse complement strand
ACGCTGTATTACGGCGCTCCCGGTGGGGGGGGCAGGCGCACACCGGTGATTCAGTTCGAGAGCGACCTTCAGGATGCATTCTTCATCGCGCCCAGCGGGACGGCGCTGGCCTACATGTACGTTGATCCGACGGTGAGCAGGACGGGGTTGTATGTGGCGAACCTGACGGTGGGCTTCAGCGTGCGCGTGATGCCGCTGCGTTCGCTGAACTATCGCGGCTTCTACAACGCGCCCACGTGGGCACCGGATGGCGGCACGCTGGCGATCGCGGTGGAGAACGGTTATGAACTGGATATTTACCTGCTGGATGTGCGCGACGGCGCGTTTACGTGGCGTAACCTCACGCAGCACGGCGCGTTCGACTGGGCACCGGTATGGTCGCCAGACGGCACACAGATCGCCTTCCTTTCGGATCGTCCCGCCTGCGAGTCGTGGCGTCCGGGTGGGACGTGCGACGCGCGCACGCAGGCGGAGCCGACGGCGGGTTACGTGTATGTGGCGGACGTGGCCACCGGCGATGTGATCCAGATCTCTGAGCAGCGCGTGAGCGAAACCCCGAAGTGGGTGACGAATCGCTATGTGGCCTTCGCAGTTACCGACGCGGCGGACCTGCTGAATCCTGCGCGCAGCCTGTGGCTGGGGGACAGTGCCACCGGCACCGCGCGCGAAATCCGCCCGCCGAATGCGCCGTCCACCCCGATTTTCCTGGCTGATGCGTGGTCACCGGATGGGCGCGCGGTCTTCCTGCAAAGCATAGGCGCGAACAACGAACTGCTGCTGGTGGGCACAGACGGCACGCTGTTGGCCGCGAACAACACGCTCAGCTATCCGCGCTTTGGGCTGATGGCGGACTGGTCACCGGACGGCGAGCGGCTGGCGATTGGCGGCATCGGCGGGGTGTGCCCCTATGGGCGCACGGTGGTAGACGCGGCCTTTAACTTCATCGCGCAGGCTGCCCCGCCGCCCACGATGTGCGAACCGCAGTGGTCGCCAAACGGCGCGCAGATTGCGTACACCGGGATCGTATCGGCGGCGGTTGGGGCCGCGGATGGCCGTGTGGATATTTACGTTTCTAACGCCAACGGTTTCGACACCACCAATATCACGGGGGATCTGCGCGGCGAAATCCGGCTGCTGGGGTGGGTGGGCGGGCAGTAGCCACCGCACAGGGGCGCTGCCCTGCCCCTTCGCCCTGAAGGGCTGGCCCCTGAACCAGAGCGTATCAACACGTATTGAAACGTATTGACATGTGCGGGCGGACTGCCGGAAAGGCAGGGCTTTTGCAAAGTCAGAAGCTGAATCGTCCAGATGGCTGATGACCGAGTCTTTCCCAGGGGAACTGGCAAGAGTTTGACTGTCAGCGTAACGCTTGGACGCCCACTGAAGTGGGTAGCCGTGCCCGCGCCACAATGAAGGGCGGCAGGTTCAAACTACCCATCTCGTGTGGGTGTCCCCTGCTGCCGCAACCGAAAACAGCTAGCCAGTTCTCCTGGCACCCTAACTGATGCAACGCCATTGACTTTGCAACAGCCCCAGCCTCACACGGCGTCGTATGCCGTAGTATAATGACAACATTTAGCCATCGGGGGCTGCCAGTGATGTTTGAATTCGAGGCCAATGTTCAGAGCGTTACCCGGCTCACGGAGTACCTGCGTAACTTGCTGGAAAGCGACGGATTTCTGCAAAGCGTGTGGGTGCGTGGTGAAATCTCTAACCTGACGAAAGCCTCTTCCGGGCACTGGTACTTTACGCTGAAGGACGCCGGCGCGCAGTTAAGGTGTGTGATGTGGCGGTCTAGCGTGGCGCGGATGAGTTTCGTCCCGCGCGAGGGCGATGAGATCGAGGCGCGCGGGCGCATCACCATCTATGACCAGCGCGGCGAATACCAGTTGGTGGCGGAGCGCTTGCGCCCTGTGGGGACGGGTGACCTTTACGCGCGCTTCGAGGCGCTGAAGGCGCGTTTGGAGGCCGAAGGGCTGTTCGACGCGGAACGCAAGCGGACGATTCCCACGTTTCCGCTGCGCATCGGCGTGGTAACCTCCCCGGACGCCGCCGCGTTCCAGGACATCCTCAACGTGCTGGGCCGCCGGTTCCCGCTGGCGGAACTGGTGCTAAGCCCCACCCCGGTGCAGGGTACAGACGCGCCGCCGCAGATTATCGCGGCGCTGGAACGCATGAACCGGTATGGGCAGGTGGACGTGATCCTGCTGTGTCGCGGCGGCGGCAGCATCGAGGATCTGTGGTGCTTTAACGATGAAGGGGTGGCGCGGGCAGTGGCGGCCAGCAGCATCCCGGTGATTACGGGCGTGGGGCACGAAACAGACTTCACCATTGTCGATTTCGTCTCTGACCTGCGCGCCCCCACGCCTTCTGCCGCCGCCGAGGTGGCGACACCCTTTTCGGTCGAAAAGCTGGCGGAGATGCTGCGCGGCGCAGACATGCAGTTGGAAGGCGCACTGCTGTACCGGCTGAACGCGATGCGCGATGACCTGGCGACCACGCGGCGCACGCTCAGTTACGTGTCGCCGCAGAAGAAGATCGATATGCTGCGCCAGCGCATCGACACGCTGAATGATCGCATGGCCAGCCGCCTCGAAAGCCGTGTGGGGCTGCTGCGAGAACGGGTGGCTGGGCGCGTGGCGGCCCTCAGCGCTGCGGATCCGCGCGCAATTCTGGCGCGGGGGTACGCCATTGTGCGGCGCGGTGAGGATGGCACGCGGTTATATTCTGCCGCAGATGCGCAGTATGGCCAGCGGCTGATGATTCAGCTTCACGATGGCGAGATTGATGTGACGGTCGAATAGGGCGCGGGCGTGAGGGCAGAACGCAGCCCGGCGCGTCGTCCTGAAGCACGCGCAGCCTGCCCATACGCCCAATGGACCTGAAATTGCGAAACCGCGAAACCCCAGGGCTGTTGCAAAGTCAGAAGCATGGGGTTTGTGGCAGGGTATTGGCCAGGGGAACTCATGGATCAACCCATTTAAATCCACCGGATCTTGTAGGGACAACGCCTGCGTTGTCCGGGGCGGACGCGGCAGGCCTCGTCCCTACGCGGGGTGTATCAAATTGGCGTTTTCCATAAGTCCCCTGGCAAGTGCTTGTCTGGCCGCGCACCGTTGGGTTACCCACACAAAGTGGGCACACCCAACCTGA
>CAZQIJ010000547.1:0-3164 GCA_964592955.1 uncultured Anaerolineaceae bacterium | reverse complement strand
CCGTTTGCGATCACAAAATGAGAAGTTTTTGATCCAACGTTTTACAAAACGTTGGCGGGGGGTTTGTGGGGCAGCGCCCCCCAACCGCCTGCCTGAATAGTTACCTGCAAGGACGTTATCCTGCAAGGACGCTATCCTGCAAGGACAGCACGCCGTCCCACGAATAGAGCACATACAGATGGCTGCCATCGGCGCTGAAGAAGGCGCGCATGCCGAAAAGCGCATAAGACACGTTGACCGTGCCTTCGATGTCCAGCGTCACCGCGTCGTACAGCGTCACCCCAAACCGGGATACAGCCGCGAACTGGTTGCGTTCGCGGCTGTGATCCACCGCCACCGGTTCCAGCATGAGTCCGTAGCGGTCGCTGAACTGCCCAAAGTACTGCATGTCGTTTTCCGGCAGCGACAGCGAGAGGTACAGGCTGCCGGTGCTGGTCGCCAGGATCGTGCCATCTTCGCTGAAGGCCAGTACCGGGGCCGCCTGCACGGGCGCGATGGCGGTGAGGTCGATGCGCACCGGCAGGCCATTCTCCCACGCGATATCGGCGCGCGTCAGCCTGTCCCCTGCGATGGTGTAGGCGCGCTCATCATGCGGGTGGACGGCAAAATCGGTAAAGCGCGGCAGATCCGCCGGGGCGGTGGTGAGCACCTGTGTGATTGTGCCACTGGTGAGGTGCATGGCGTAGAACGGCCCCGGCGCTGGGTTAACCGTGCCCGTCTCATCTGTCGTATAGGGATGGTAAAGCAGATGGGTGTTCGTCAGCAGGCGGGCATGTTCGCCGGGAACCGCCAGCGAATACGAGCGCTTGTCTGTGAGGCGCGGCAGCGTGTAGACCTCGATGCGGTGCGGATCGCGTCCCGCGTCGTAATACACGGCCACCTGCTGGCCGTCCGGGGTGAGGGCCAGCTTCTCGACCGCGAAAGACAGCGGCACGGTTGCTGTGCGCTCGGTGTGCGGGTCATGCACGAACAGCGTTTCGTCTGTGCGGCCCACCAGCACATCGTGCCTTTCGCTGTGAACCGCCTCGCGCAGCGTGCCTTCGATGAGCAGGGTATAGGTGATCTGCCGCGCGAAATCTGGCCGGGGGAACACCTGGGGCATGGTTTCGCTGCCGCGGCTGTTCAGGATAGAGCTGACCGGGTTGTAAGCGCTGCCGTCCACGCGCCAGGGCAGCGCCGCGAAGAGCATCACTGCCGCGGCCAGCAGCGCCAGCCCGTTGATGGGCAGCGGCAGCCGCCGCGTGACGGAGTCGAGCACCTGGCGCTGCGCGGGATTCACGAGCAGGGAACGCGTTTGCCAGGCCAGCAGCGGCGTCACGCCCAGGGCTGCCGCATAGCCCACCATCACGCTGACCACCTCAATGAACAGCGGTGCGCGGATGCGCAGCTCAATGAGGTAGAACAGGATGCCGCACCCGGAAATCCCAAACACGATGATGGCCTGCGTCACCAGCGTAAACGCCAGCGACCAGCGGAAGCCCTGCCAGTTGAAGAACGTGAGCAGCAGCATCACCAGCCCTGCCAGCAGCAGGTAGGGCGTGGGGCGCGCCAGCAGGCCCAGCGCCAGCATCACGACGCTGTAGATGCTCATCTGCGTGAGGATGCGCTTCACCTCCAGCCTGGGCCGGGTGAGGTCCATCAGCGCGGGCAGCAGCTTGCCGTTCCAGTAGACCGAAGGCAGCAGGCCGCCCTCCAGCCGCACATCCAGCAGATCGTCATTGTCCAGGGTAAAAGTCAACCCGTCCTGCAACCGGGTGCGCCACACCACATCCAGGCGCGCGCCATCCAGTTCAATCAGATAATAGTCCTGAGATCGGGAGATCGTCAGGCGCGGGTCGGCATCCGGTTCGAGGGCAAATTCCCAGGTTTCATCGGGCATTCGGGTCTCCCTGATCTACTCGGTTCAGCTTGGGCGCGCGGTGTAATGGTGCGCGTCATCTTCATCGAAATCGGCGCGAGATCCCCTTAGGCATGGGGAGGGATAGCGCCTTTTGTCCTTACTTGATAGGCGTAGCCATTTGCGCCGGATGCACCCCCGCGTTAAACCGCTTCGAGCAGGGTGGCGCGCAAACGGGCCAGCGCCGCGTCGTCCACCCCGGCACAGTCGCGCAGGTACGCCTCAACGGATCCATAGTCGGATTTCAGCCAGTCCAGCGCGTGGCGCAGGGTGGCGGCGTCGGCCACCAGCAGCGGGCGCAGGTCGCGCAGGCGCAGCCCGAACAGCATCAGGCGGCGCGTCATCTTCGTCACGTAGCGCGAATAGTAGGGGTAGGCGTGGTTAGAGAGCGTGTAATCTGCAATCACCACGTCTTCTGGCACGCCCAGCGCCAGCAGGATGAGTGCGGCGGTGAGGCCGGTGCGGTCTTTGCCTGCCGTGCAGTGAAACAGCAGCGGCAGCGCGTTTGCGTCGGCGGCGTGCAGGATGACCGCGCCGAAAACCCTGGGACTATCGCGCAGGAACATCACATAGCTTTCCGGCAGGGCGGTTTGCAGCGCGCGGGGGTCCACGATAAGGCGGCGGATGCGCTGGCTGCTGTTTTCTTCGAGCGTCATCAGGGGCACATGCTGGTAGCGCACGCCCGGCGGCAAATGATCTGGCTCTGCCGTGACCTCCTGCGTGCTGCGCAGATCGCACACCGCGCGCAGGCCCAGCGCACCCAGGCGCTGGTGGTCATCTGCGGTAAGCCCGCCCAGCGCCCCGCCGCGATACAGGCAGCCATAGCGCACGCGGCGGCCATCGGTGGTCAGGTAGCCGCCCAGGTCACGGACGTTCCACGAGCCTTCCAGCGCCAGCGCGCGCGGCATCTGCGGCGGGTTGACGATCAGGGAGAGGGGGTCGGGCTGGGCGATGGTGAAGCGGCGGGCGGCGTTAAGGCCGGCCAGCGCCAGCGGCACCAGCGGAATGAGCAGAAAGGCGAACAGGATATTCATCAGGGTGTGCTTCCATATCGGCCAACATGTGCAGATCAACGCTTGCTGCTGCCCATGATTGTAGCGCAAGATGGCACCCGTTGGGGGAGATTGGTGGGGGTGCTCAGCAATTTCGATGAGGCGAATTCGGTGTAGGGACGCGGCCTGCCGCGCCCGCCACGTCTTACCAGCCCTCACCCCCTGCCCCCTCTCCCCGCCGCTGCGCTGGGCGAGGGGGAACATACCGACGGTTA
>CAZQIJ010000546.1:0-3174 GCA_964592955.1 uncultured Anaerolineaceae bacterium | reverse complement strand
TAGGGACGAGGCCTGCCTCGTCCGCCCCGGACAACGCAGGCGTTGTCCCTACAGGATCCGGTGGATTTAAATGGGTTGATCCATGCGTTCCCCTGGCCAATAATACCCTGCCACAAACCCCATGCTTCTGACTTTGCAACAGCCCTGAAGAAGGCGCTGCGATGCTTGCCGTGAAGCCCGCCGGTAGGCTATAGTTTATGGTTCCGGCGCGAAGTTTTCCAACCCTAACGGAGCAGCGTATTGATTATCAAAGTGGAGTGTCTGAATGCGGGCGGCAGCCGTTCGCCCGTGATCTTCATTCATGGATTTCCGGATTCGCCGCGCATGTTTGCAGACTATGTGAGCGCAGCGGAGCAGGCACAGCCCTGGCTGCAGGAGCGCGCGGTGTATACGTTCGCCTTCCCGAACCGGTTCACGCACCCGGAATACATGACAGCCCTGGAACTGATGCGCGGTGCCAAACAGCGCGCGTTTGATGCCGCCTTGCAGGAACGCATCGCCGCCAGCCCCACCGGTCAGGTGATCGTGGTGGCGCATGATTGGGGCGCGACCTGCACCTGGGATTACATCCGGCACCACGACGGCGCGGGGATCGAGAAGCTGGTCGCGTTTTCGGTGGGGTCCTCGTTCCGCTGGGATGTGTGGGAACACGGCCTGAACGCCTTCACGTGGCTTTATTCGGTCTTCCTGATTCTGGCGCACGTGCTGCCCATCCCGGCATTTCGCAGGTTTGTGGCGCACATCTGGGCGACCTATTCCGGTTACCGGTCTGAACAGGCCGAAACGCTGCACAAAGACTGTTATCACTACTGGTACGGGCTGCTGCTGCCGTTTACGCTGGTCTTCCAGCTTGCGGGGGTGCGCTACCGCCCGGCCTATACCGCGTTCCGGTTCCCGGTGCTGTATATGCGGTCGCACATGGATCGCATCGCCTCGACCAAAGCTTTCGAGCAGTACCTGCAAACGCGGGCAGACTGCCGCCTGGTGGTGGTGCCAAACGCGAATCACTGGTTCCCAGAGCAGCAGGCAGAGACGGTACTGCCGGTTGTGCGGGCGTTTATCCAGGGGGGCTAAAGGCTTTACACAACGTTAACGCGCCGCCGTCGATCTTCATTGTATCTCAATGCTTTTAAAGCTATCCTTAGGTAAACGGGTCGAATGGTAGCCTTGCTGTGCCTGGCGTCGCAGTTCGCCCCTATCCGTAAGACTCCTGGAGGATGTGCCATGCCGTACAAAGTATCGTGGCTGGTCGAAAACCGTATCATCTTTGTGAAGTATACGGGCAAGATGACGCGGGCGGATCTTGAAGCTTACCTGGCAGAGAGTTTCGCCATGCGCGATGCAGCGAATGCGGCGCTGGGGCCTAACGGCGCGCTGGTACACACCATCACAGACGCGATGGACGTGGAAGGGTTTGAAATGAACCTGGGGGACATCCAGCGTATGATGAAGGCGCTGCGGCGGCAGCGGGTGGGCTGGTCGATCTACGTTTCCGCCAACAAAGCAGAGACTTTTATGGCGTCGTTGGGGCACCAGTTTGCTGGCGTGCGGTATCGTGGTTTTACATCGGTGCGCGATGCCATCGGCTTTCTGCGCCAGTCAGACGAAACGCTGGCCGGGATCCTCAGGCCTATGGAGGATGATGAACCGGTATAGCCGCCCACCGGCAGCAGCACAGGACTCCGCTGGCGGGTGATGGGGGCGCGGCGCAACCGCCCTCACCCCGTCTGTGCGTGCCGCAGGGGTTACCAGCGGCGGCGCAAGCGCCAGTTGCATGATGCGCCGATGGCGGTAAGAAATCTTTCAGTTTCTTCATATTTGCCCGATTCGCCGTAATGTTTCTGTTCTCAAACCTGGTAGTGGTTGAAGTATAGAAATGTGATGTGTTACACTGGTACCATCGTTCCAGTTTAACCCACTACTTTTTGGTTGATACTTTATGAGCACAGACAGCGAATCCGCGAAGACGAAGACGTGTCCGAACTGCCAGCAGCAAAATTCCAGGCATGCGCTGATCTGTACTTACTGCGGCACCCTGCTGACCACCAACCTGACCGGCACCATCAAGCTGCCGGAACAGGCGCTGGGGACAGCGTCGCCAGATCATATTCAGCATGTCACGCGCATGTACCGCCGCGCGCTGGTGCTGTTTATTATGGAGCACAAGCAGCCGCTGCTCATCCACAACATCGAACGCTACATTGTGCTGGGGCGCTCATCCAACACCGATGAGCCAAACATCACCATCGACCTCAACGATTACGGCGCGTCGCAGTTGGGCGTATCGCGCCAGCACGCCAAAATCACGCCATCGCACAACGGCTACAGCCTGCAAGACATGAACAGCACCAACGGCACCTGGCTGAATGACCTGCGCCTGACCCCCAACGCGCTGTATATCCTGCGCAGTGGGGACAAAATGCGGCTGGGCCAGATGACCATGCACATTTACTTTGAGATCAGCGAGACGACGCAGGAAGCCATTTACCTGGTCGATACGAAGAAGACGACAGAGTCGCTTTCGCGGCACGTGCTGACGGCAGAAGACCTTGCCAATGTGCTGACGCCCTACCTGAGGGCGCTCTCGGATTTACAGGGGATTGTGGACGCCATCATGGAGCGCGGCACGTCTGACGTGGGGATTCTGCGCATTATCATCAGCAAACCGGGCAACATCATCGGCGTGACGATTGACGGCGCGAAGGATGCGTGCCTGATCCTGCGCGAGCAGGTGATGCGCTGGCGGCGCGACAACCCCGAACTGCTGAAGCTGCTGGGGGACGATATGATGGAGAGCCACAAGCAGTTTACGCTGGCGCTGGTGGAAACGCTGCGCAGCGATTATGCGCCAGAGCGCAAGCGGGAAGCGGCGCAGAAGCTGCTGCCTGTGCTGCAGGTGCTGCTGCTTAGCTCGCTGGAAACCACAGTTGAACAGTTCGCCATGCCGCAAGCATAGCCAGCGCGCGGCATGGCGAACGAATTTCCCAAAGCCATTCGCGGCTATGAACTGCGTGACCTGATCGGCATTGGCGGGTTTGGGGCGGTTTACCGCGCATACCAGCCGGTGGTGAACCGCGAAGTGGCCATCAAGATCATTCTGCCGGTGCATGCCAACAACCCGGAATTCGTGCGGCGGTTCGAGCGCGAGGCGCAGTTTGTGGCACGGCTGGAGCA
>CAZQIJ010000545.1:0-3182 GCA_964592955.1 uncultured Anaerolineaceae bacterium | reverse complement strand
CGCGACATCCGGCACATCCTCATCGCAACCGCAGAGAAGAACGCTGCTGGCGATGCGGATTGGACCACCAACGGCGCGGGCTACGCCATCAACCACAATTACGGCTTCGGGCGTGTGGATGCCGCCGCCGCTGTCGCGCTGGCGCAGACGTGGCAGACCCTGCCGCCCATGCTCATCCACGATGCGCCGCTGCGCACGGTCGCCGCCGATCTCCCCAACGGCACGGGCGCATGGGTGACCGACACCGTGACCGTGAGCGAGGCGTTTACCCTGGAGACGGCGCAGGTCTTCTTCACGGGCACGCACACCTATCGCGGGGACTTTGAAGTTGAACTCGTCGCGCCGTCCGGCACCGTGAGCCGCCTGATGTTTGGGCGCAGCAGCGACAACAGCGAGGAGGGCTTTACCGCCTGGCCGTTCACGTCTGCCCGGCATCACGGCGAATCTGCCACTGGCACCTGGACGCTGCGCGTGCGCGACACCACGGCCAATGCCCACAGCGGGATGTTTGAAAGCTGGCAGCTTCGCCTTTATGGGCACAGCGATGGCCCCATCAATTACGTCAGCAATCCGGGCTTCGAGAACGGCCTCACCGGGTGGAATGTTACCGTCAACAACAGCGATGATGACCGCGCCGTGCGCAACAAGATCGACCGGCCAGGTGGCCAGCCGGATAAAATCTTCGCGCACTCTGGCGAGTATGCGCTGCGGCTGATAGGCACCGCGCCCGAAGACTCGCGCGTTACGCAGCCCATCGCAGGCGCGCAGTTTCTGGCAGGGGATACGCTGGAACTCAGCGCGTGGGTAGAGACGAAGGATCTCTCCACGCGGGCAGAGCTGCGCCTGAAGGCGTACTACGCGGATCTGCCCACCGAACGCCTTTCGCTGCCCATCGCCACCGGCACGGCGGCCTACACGCAGCTTTCTGGCACCTACACGCTGGATGCGCAGCCGACAAAGGTCAAGGTGCAGGTGTTCTTCCGCAACAACACCAGCGCCGCGGGCCGCCTGCTGGTGGACGATTTCTCGCTGCTGCGCGTGACAGAGGCCGCAGCAGTGCGCTGGCTGCCGGCCCCCTGAGCGGCGCGTCCGATGCGCGCCAGATCACCACACGCCGGATGCTGGCGCACAGCCGTAACGGGTGCTGTTGGCGAATCCCCCTCACCCTAAATCCCTCTCCCACTGCATGGCGGGGAGAGGGACTTTCAAAAGCAGTTTGCTCCCCTTCTCCTCAACGTGTTGTGGGAGAGGGGGCGGGGGGTGAGGGCAAAACAGCGCACACAGCAATTGACCAACAGCACCCGTAACGTGCGTGTGCAGCGCCGGTTCAGCAGGTGCAGGCCGGGTAAGGGCGCGGGGGCAGGCATAAGCAACTCCCCACCAACACAGGCCGCAGCGCGCGCTGCGGCCTGCATCGCGCAGGGATTATGCGCCGGTTTTGAGGCTGTTATAGAGGCGGATGCCCGTCACCACGAACAGGACGGAGATCGTTAACTCGTGCATCAGGCACCACTGGCACCAGGCCTGAAGCAGCACGCCCTGCACATAGATCAGATACAGCGAGTAGATGAAGGCGAACAGCACCACGCCAAAGAGCAGCAGCAGGCCGTTTTCCTGAAGAAACGGGATGCGGTTCTGCAGCAGCAGCAGCGCGCCGATCACCACGTAGGTGGCGAAACCGAGCCACGCAATGGGGATACCGAACATTTCCGAATAGATGCTGGCCTGCACGGTGCCACAATCGAAGCCGAGATCGGTGGAACAGGCCATTGGCACATCGGCGAGCTTCACATAGCTCAGGTAGCCGCTGACGAGCAGGCCGATGACCGTCAGGGCGATGCTCACATGCCACAACGTCAGGCGTGCGCCCTGGGTGGGGCGATCTGCCGGGCCGGTGGCGGTAGAATGGGTGGATGCCATAGCTAAAACTCCCTTGGGCCTTGCCGTTTGGGCTGGTGCGTGTTTGCGCAGACGCCCGCACACGGGTCGGCACGTAAGACAACCCACTTTCAAGTATAGCGGAACTCAGCCCGGCTGTCAGCGGACCAGTGTCACGATTCTGTGCGGACGTTGCTCACCAGCCACGCGACGAGATCGGCATTAAACGCCTCTGGCTGTTCTTCCATGGGCAGGTGGCCGGTTTCGGGATACGTGACGAGCTGCGCGCCGGGGATGATTTCGGCCAGCGTTTCGCCGGTGGCCAGCGGCACCCAGGTATCGTTTTCGCCCCACATCAGCAGGGTGGGGACGGCGACCTCTGCCAGCGCTTCGGGCTGGACGGTGGCCGGCTGCCCGCCGCTGAAGAGGCTGAGCAGGCCCACTTCCCAGTCATCCACGCGCAGCACGCGGGCATAGCCTTCGACCGTTTCGGGGGTGACGGCATCCTGGTCATAATAGGCGCTGGTGGCGATTTCGGCGAAGCGTTCCGGCGTGAGCACGGCGCGCACGAGCTGGCGGGCGAAGGGCGATTCCGGGTCGATCTGGCTGAAGAGGGCCATCATATCGCCAGGGCCGCCAGACTGCTGGGCGTCCGCCTGGGTGTCGCCGCTGCTGCCGGTGCCCACCGCACCCGCCACGAAGACGAGCGCAGAAACACGGTCCGGGTGATCCAGCACGAAGCGCGCGATGACGGTGCCGCCCGCGCTGTGACCGACGAGCGCCGCCGTCTCGATGCCGAGCGCGTCCATGAAGCTGGCGGTCAGTTCGCTGTAGGAGTCCAGGGTGAGCGGCAGGTCGGTCACTTTGTCTGCCAGGCCGTAGGGCGGACGGTCGAACGCGACGACATAGAACCCGGCCTCAACCAACGGATCGATGGCGTAGCGCCAGGTGAAGGTGGAGCCGCCGAAGCCGTGAATGAGCAGGACGGCGGGGTGGGTGGGTTCGCCGCGCGCGATGTAATAGATCTCCGTGCCGTCGATGTCGATAAACTGGCCGTCCGGGTCTGCCAGCGTTTGGGCGGGGGCGGTGTCTTGCGCGGCGATGGGCAGCGCCGCCAGCATCAGCATGAACATCAGAAATAGAATTCGCATAGTCAGTATGTCTCCTGTAGATACAGCGCAAGTGTACCATACGGCTGGCGGGGGGACGAGGTTTCGTGCGCGCTGCAAAGACGGCGCTTTCACCGCGTCGTTACGGTGTAGGGGCGCGCTACAGCGCGCCCGCCGCTGTACCCGCCCTCCCCC
>CAZQIJ010000544.1:0-3187 GCA_964592955.1 uncultured Anaerolineaceae bacterium | reverse complement strand
TCCCCATTGTGGGCGGCGCGTTGGGTGTGGCACCAGCCCCTGTGCCGCCACCTGTTGCCATTGCCATAGATGGCGGCGCAGTCGTCTGCAGGGCGCTGGAGACCTCTGGATGCAGGCGCAGCAGATTCTGGAAGATGTCCCGCTCCAGAATCAGCACAATCGCAGGCTGCGTGGCGATCAGCGACGCGCTTTCCGTCAGCGAACGGTAAAGCGCCGCGTCGTTCAGAAACTGGTCCGGCTGGACCACCGCCAGGCGGCGCTGCTGGCCGTCTGCCGTAAACCGCATCAGTACCGCCTGGCCAGATACCAGCAGATACATCCCCACAGACTGCTGGCCCTGCGCAAAGATCGTTTCGCCCTGCTCATAACGCCGGACGGTGAAAGCATCCGTCAGCAGGTCAAGGTGCTGACCAGACAACCCGGCAAACAGGGGCAGCTTTCTGACGTGCGCCTCCACAAATCGATCCGCCATACCACCATCCTCTATCCTGATATCCTGCCCGTAGTATATCCGATTTCGATGGGTTTTGGCTGAGGAGCGTTTCTGGTACACTTAGGCTGAGCGTGAGTTGGGGCGGAATGAAGATGCGGTACAAACGGTTAGAACTGATGAACTGGAAGAATTTTCGAGAGGCAGCCGTTGACCTGCCTCTGCGAGGATTCCTGATTGGTCCCAATGCCTCTGGAAAGTCCAACTTTCTGGATGCATTTCGTTTCTTACGGGATCTGGCTGTGCCCGCTGGTGGATTACAGCGCGCCTGCCAGGAACGCGGCGGCATATCTGCGCTTCGCAATCTGGCTGCGCGCAATCCTTCACACATTCGCGTTGCGGTTACACTGGTGGACGAGTCCGATACTCCGTGGACGTATGATCTGAGTTTTACGCAGGAAGGCCGTTTTCCCAAACAAGGGGCTGCCAGAGTGCAGAAGGAAGTTGTTCGAAAAGGCGCTGAGCTGCTTCTGGAACGCCCCGATGCAGACGATAGAGCCGATGACACCCTCCTCTCACAGACCGCGCTCGAACAGGTCAGCAAGAACCGGACCTTCCGCTGGCTAACAGAGCAGTTCACGAACATTTCTTACCTGCATCTGGTGCCCCAGATGATCCGTGAAAACTCAGGATGGTCGAGGGATCTGGGGATACCAGACATGTACGGCGGACGTCTGCTTGAACTCATTGCCTCCACGCCCGAAAACACCCGTAAGCGGCGGCTTGAGAAGATCAGAGAAGTGCTGACGATCGCGGTACCACAGTTTCGTGAACTGACACTGCATAAGGACAAGCGCGGGGTTCCCCATTTGGAAGTGAGGTACGAGCACTGGCGGCCAAATGCGGGACGGCAGAACGAAAACCAGCTTTCAGATGGAACGCTGCGCCTGATCGGGTTCTTATGGGCGTTACAGGAAGGCTCTGGGCTGCTGCTGATGGTAGAACCAGAGCTTTCACTTCACCCCGGCATTGTTCGACAACTCGGACCGTTCATCCACAAGATGCAGACGCGCGGCAAGCAGCATCCCCGCCAGGTGCTGGCCAGCACCCACAGTGTCGATTTACTGTCTGATCAAGGGATCGCAGCAGATGAAGTGCTGGTATTCACACCCGATTCATCAGAAGGCACACAGGTCAGGCTGGGTGTTGAAATTGACTCTATTCGGAACCTGATGGAGCACGGCAGGCTGACTGCCGCTGAGGTCGCCTTGCCGTACACAGATAAACCGGAAACACCCCAGCAGTTTGCCTTGTTCGAACCCTGATCTGAGACTCCATAATGACCAAATCGATTGTTGTACTGTGCGAAGGCGACCTCGATCAGCAGGTTATTGTGCGTTTGCTGCAGGAAGTCCAGGTGAACGCGACACAATACAGCAGGGGCGGGCGCAGCGAAATTCAGAAGCGCATCGGTAAGCAGAACGACGCTGCGCCCTACGTGCCCTGCCTGTGTGTCGTTGACCTCGACCAGGACGAATGCCCTGCCGCGCTGATCAATGACTGGCTGCCCAATGGACGTCATCCCGGCCTGATGCTGAGGGTAGCCGTGCGCCAGATCGAAACGTGGCTGCTGGCAGATCGTGGGAACTTTGCACACTACCTGAAAATCGCCGTCAGCCAGGTGAGTGCCTACCCTGAGGATCTGCCCAACGCCAAAGCACATGTGTTGGAACTGGCAAGAAAGTCGCCAATCAAACGGTTGCGCGACGATATGCTCAACCCGACCTCGCCGCAGCGGGTGGGTCCTGCCTACAACGCCGCAATGATCGACTTTGTGCTAAAAAAGTGGAACATCGGTGAGGCCAGAAAGAATGCGCGGAGTCTTCATAAGGCACTGACTGCACTCGCGGGATTCAGCAGTTCCTGAATCCCTCGACATGCCAGGGTGTCTGACCCTCCAGATGCGGCACAGGCTGCTGTGCTGTGCAGCGTTTCGCGCCCCTACAGATCCCGCAGGATTTCCTCGCGCTTGCGCGTGTACTCCTCCGCGCTGATCAGCCCCGCGCTGCGCAGGTCTTCCAGGTTGCGCAGGCGCTCTGGGATTGTGCCGGTTTCCGCCACCGCATCAACCGCCGCAGGGCGCGGCTGGGCAAAGGGATCTTCCCAGTTGCTCGCGCGCGCGGTCATCCCCACCCCCACCGACGTTCCACGCCCGGCAGCGGGTACGGTGCCGGTGCCTGCCGGGATCGTCACCGTTTGGCGCGCCGCCCCGCGTGACGCAGCGATAAGGCCGAAGAACACCAGCAGCAGCCCCAGCCCACACAGCCCACATACCAGCGCCAGCGCTGGCAGCGCAATCCCCAGCAGCGCGACCATTTCCCCCAGAAACACCTCAGTGACTTCGCGCCGCGCGCCTGTTTCGCTGTTCACACAGTACACCAGACCGCTGGCCTGGAACGCACCGCTGGCGTCTGGGCGCAGCCGCCCATTGGCATCTTCGAGACGTTCACCGGCGCGGCAGATCCGTGCCTCAACATCGGCCAGCCACACCTCAGCATCGTAATCCGCCAGCGTTTGCAGGCGATCATCGGCAAAGACGAACGGCGTGAATACGATAGCGGCGGCCACCATCAGCCCGCCAACGATGATCAGAATGCGGCCCATACCTCACCCCCAGCAGCGCTCACGGCTGAACTGCACTATTCTTCGTCATTATCATCATCAGCATCATCGGCACAAGCATCATTACCTTCGGAT
>CAZQIJ010000543.1:944-3189 GCA_964592955.1 uncultured Anaerolineaceae bacterium | reverse complement strand
GCAACGCGACCATCCGCTTCGGGGAGGCCATGCTCATTGGCCGCCGCGATGACCTGATTATTCCGCGCGGCAGCACAGTACTGGAAGCCGGAGATCGCCTGCTGCTGCTGGCGCAGGAAGGGCAATTGCTGCCGCTGCGCCAGAAATTGTGCAGTTAGGAGCCGTTTTCGGGCTTGCGGCGGATGCGCGTCAGCAGCCGTCGCGGGCCTATAAACCGGTAACGCTTCCGCAGGCGCTCTGGTGGCGTGAACGCCGGGACGTTAAACGGGTCTGCATCGGTCAGCTTGCCATAGACGTACTGCAAGACCAGCCGCCCAGACGCCACAAATGGCGCGGCAAGCAGCACACCCAGAATCCCGGCCAGGCTTGCCCCGGCCAGCACCGCCACGATCACAACGAACGGGTGCAGGTTGAGGTTGTCGCCCATCACGCGCGGCACAACCACAAACGCCTCAAACTGCTGTACCAGCAGGTAGACCACCGTCACTGCAACCGCCAGCGACCCCCCCTCCAGGAAAGGCACGGTGCTGGACTGCGACACCAGCGCCAGCAAGACCGCCGGAATCAGCGAGAGGAATGGCCCGATGTTGGGCACGAATTCCAGGATACCGGCAATCAGCCCCAGGATGGGGGCATTTGGCACGCCCAACAGCGTCATCGCCACAAAGACCACAACCCCGATCAGCAGGCACAGGATGAGCTGGCCGCGCAGGTAGGCGTTCCACAGGTCGCCCAGTTCAAACAGAAAGCGGCGCGCGTCCCCCTCATAGGTTTTGGGTGTCATATTGATGACGCCGCGCAGGAAGACATGCCCGTCCTTCATCAGGTAGAACATCATGACCAGCAGCAGGGTCAGGTTGACGGCGGTGCTGAAGGCGCGCCCCAGAAACGTGAACGCCGAACCCGTCAGCCCGCCCAGCGAGCCCAGCAGCCCTTGCGCCGCCGCGCCAAAGTCGAGGTTCTCCAACTGAAGCATCGCGCCCAGCGTCTCTTCACCCGTAGCCTGGCGCAGGCGATCCAGTGGGATGAACGGCGCGCCATCGATGACGATCTCCCGACCGAAAATCACCAGTGGCCGCGCCAGCGCTTCGGTGGCGCTTTGTTCGATCTGCGCCAGCGTTTCCGGCAGATTCGTGCCCAGTTCCTGGACCTGGTTAATGAGTACGGGCAGAATCACGAGCAGCACAAGCGCGATCAGCAGCAGCACGAAAACAAATGTGCCAAGCACTGCCAGCGTCCGTTTGCCGGGCACACGCCGCAGGATGCGCTCGTTGACATTGACGACTGGCGTCAGCAGGTACGAGAGCAGGGCTGCGATGATGATGATGGGCAGAATATTGGCCACCTGCCACAGCAGCAGCCCAAGCAGCAGCAGTACAATCAGCGTGACGGTGCGCTTGGTGCGCAGCGTCCACTGCGGCGATCGCGAATTTGAGGTTGTCTCAGCCATATGCACTCCTGGCCTTTTTGTTGCAGATGTTGCGGGCGAAGCCGTCCCGCACCCCAACCCTCTCCTGGCCATGCAGCGGCGGCGGGGGCAAAACGGCGCACAAAGCTATTGACCTGCAACATCTGCTGCACATCGCATTGCTGCGAATTCTACCGGGCTTATACCGCCACCGCCACCGCCGAGGCGTAATCGTCGGTATGCGTGAGGCTCACATCCCACTGTGTTAAGCCCAGCTCTGCCGAAAGTTTCGCCGCTGCGCCATGCAGGTGCAGCACCGGGCGGCGGCGCGCCCCCGCAAGGATCTCGATCTCTTGCCAGCTCACATCGCCGATGCCCGTCCCCAGGGCTTTGCCCACCGCCTCTTTCGCCGCGAACCGGGCCGCCAGCCGCACCGGTTTGTCGCCGCATTCAGCCCGTTCTGCCGGGGTGAAGAAGCGGTTCAGGAAGCGCTCTCCCAGCCGTTCGATGCCGTCGGCAATCCGCCGGGTCTCCACCATGTCGATGCCACAGCGCACCATGCCTCTTCCTTTCATTGTCACGGGTGACGAGTCCAACAAGTACAGACCGTGCAACGTGGCCAACAGTAACCCACAGGGGCCACCGCACGCCCACGATGCACCGGAGTGGTCCCCGCCACCGATACTGACCCATCATGTACACCCGATTGTACAGTGCAGCGTGTACAGCACAGCGTGTACATCCGATTGTACAGTGCAGCGTGTACAGCACAGATTACACACCCGATTGTACAGTGCAGCGTGTACAGCACAGATTACACACCCGATTGTACAGTGC
>CAZQIJ010000543.1:0-844 GCA_964592955.1 uncultured Anaerolineaceae bacterium | reverse complement strand
AGCGTGTACAGCACAGATTACACACCCGATTGCACAGCGCAGATTGTAGAAGAAAGAAGGGCTTTCACAACAGAGGCACTCATAGCGGAGTTAGAAATTGCTTGACACGCTGATTCATTCTGGCTTATGCTGTAGTCGATACCCTGAAAATTAAGACGCTGTGTGAGAGGGTTAAAATTCACGTAAATGATGAGGAGAGGAGTTAAAGCCGTGCAGCAAGAAATTTCCCTGCATACGATCACCCGCGTATGGGTCGAAGTCCATGCAGATGACAATGACGCCCGCGATGTGATCGTCCAGATGGATGATGGCACCATGTATACAGCGTTGTTTGTAACGCTGAATTACCTGCGCAGACAGATGGAACTGACCTACGAGCTGTCCAAGCAGATTCCTGATGCGCTTCCCGTCCGCTACACCGCGCTGGAGACATCGCATGTGGTGGTAGAAAGCCTGGATCGTGACACCATCGAAGACACGATTGATAACCTGATCGCTCTGGAAGTTTTCGAGGGCGTTTTTACGTGTGTAACGGATTCCGAAACCGATACGACTACTGGCACCCGCGCAACACAGGAAGTGGCGGCGGTTGTCCTGAATGAAGTCCTGGTTGTAGAGGAATAGCGGCGCGGCGCGCTGCCGTGCCTTGATCAGCGTTCAGTTATCAGCACCAGCCCAACACCCTGTGTGAGCATCCATCACACCGCTGCAAGCTGAAAACTGAGTGCTGATCGCAGTGCTGTTTGCATTCGCGCAAGGACGCGAGGAAACCGAGAGGCTGCCACTGTCCGCCGGAATGTTCCGGTGGGGCGGTGTGCGGTGCGCCCGGTTTCTTGGCGTCCTT
>CAZQIJ010000542.1:0-3202 GCA_964592955.1 uncultured Anaerolineaceae bacterium | reverse complement strand
ACCCCTACGGCGTGGGATCCGGGGAGTCGTTGGCGGCGGGAGGCTGTTCGACAAAGTCCTGAGCTTCAAATTACACGAGCCTCGACATGCCTTCGCGCACGGTCACCGTCTGGCTCTCGCGGATCCCGTTGAGCGTGACAGAAACCGAGTAGGTGCCTGCCGGGACATCCGGGAAGGCGAAGTTTTCCTGCCACAGCGGATCCGGGTTCACGCGCGAACCGACATCGCGGAAAACGTAGGTGGTGGTGCTGTCCCGCACCAGCCCGCCTTGCGCCAGCGTCACGTCAACATCCTGCAGGAATTCGCCGCGCGAATCCACCACGCGCCCCACCAGCACACCATGCCCCACATACGGCACCATCCACAGCACCGGGTTGTAGCTGGTGTTGTAGCTGTCGATGCCCAGCATCACCTCAAAATGAACGTGACCGCCAGAGGCGTGCCCGGTATCGCCCACCAGCCCGATGGCCTGCCCGCGCTCCACACGATCCCCGGTGGAAACAAGCGCCTGGAACATATGCGCGTAGAGCGTGTAGAGCTGTTCGCCGCGATACCCAAAGTCGTGCTCGATGACCACCACGCGCCCATAGGCCGGCTGGTTCTTGTAGATGGTATCGCTTCCATCCGGGTTCACCGAGGTGGCAAAAACCACCGTCCCGGCTTCGGCAGCGCGGATTTCGGTGCCCACCTCGTTGGGCAGATCCACGCCGTGATGGATGGCCAGCGCCGCGTCGCGCGGGCCGTTGGTGCCATAGTGGTAATAGCGCACGGCGTTAACGTGAAACGAATCGATGGGGCGGATAAACCAGTAATGATCGCGCGGGTCGATGGCCAGCGGCGGGATGAGCGCGGGCAGGCTGGTGGGGCGGCTGAGCACGCGCGTGACATCCCGCACCGTGATCTGCGTGCCCACCGGGACGGTGGGCGTGGGGGGCGGCGGCGTGATGGTCACCGGGACGCTGAAGAGCGCCGCGCCGCCAGAACTGACGCTGGCCGCGCTGACCGGCGTGATGGTGGCCGCGCCGCTGATGACGGCAGTCGGCGGCACATAGGCTTCGCCGGGAATGGGAATGGTGGGGACGGGCGAGCCGCCATAGCCGCTGCGCAGGATCTCCTGCCAGGTCTGGCCGCTGTCGGTTGGGGTGACATCCTGCGGGATGACGAAGCGCCCAGGCGTGACGATGGACTGCGCGTTTGACCAGACCATCGCACTGAACCCGCCCAGGACGACCAACAACAGCAGCAGGGTAAAGCATCCACCGCGTGTACGCATAAGTTAAGACTCCGGTTCTTGTGACGGTTGGACGGGGGGCGGGGCAGGCGTGGGGGCATAGCCGCCCAGTTCAGAGACCAGGTAGATTTCGAGCATCGCATCCAGCCACGAGAGGCCATCTGTTTTGCGGAACTGCCAGTAATTGATGGCGTTGGCGTTGGCGCGCCAAACAGACTCCGCCGGGGCCGGCTGCCAGCCATAATCTGCCGCGAGCTGCGTGAGGTCTGCATAGTAGCCCTGGGGCACGGCGTCCTTCAGCTTGCCGCCCTGCTCATAGGCCTCCACGTCGCCACCGCTGCGGCTGTTGAAATCCCAGGGGACGCGGCGCAGCGGCTCGCCCAACTGCCCGGACTGCGCTTCGTCCGCCGTGCGCACAAACACGCGCCAGTAGGTGTTCACGCCGCGTTCCTCGCGCACGATTTCGACCTGGGGCGGGAAGCCGACGAGGGCGGCGGCGCGGTTGATGCCGAACGCGCGCCCGGTGCGGTACCAACTGCGCGGGTCTTCGCCAGACTGCGCTGGCTGGTTGATGTCCCAGAACGCATCTTCCACGCTGGCCAGAAAGTCCAGGCCGGTGGCGGTGGCCACGCGCTGGCGCAGCGCATCAAACGAGTCGTTCACGCGCTCGTTCAGCAGGGCGCGCGGCGCGTCCACATTGCGCATCGAATCCAGGCCATAGGGGGCGGTGTTGGGGGCGCTGGAGGCGGATTCCTGCTCCACATACAGCGGTTGGGCGCGCAGCGGCAGCCCGCCAGCCGTCACGAGCGCGGCGGGCAGCGGCAGCGCAGACCAGGCCGGGCCGGTGGCCCCGCGCGGCACCGCGATGATGGGCGTGAAGGTATCGGCAGGGTCGCCATACGGATACACCGTGAGGTGGGTGGCGTCGCTGCTGTCTACCGCCGCCACAATGCTGCCGCCATCTGGCGACCACGCCGGTTCGCGCCCAAAGCCGATGAGGTCTGGCGGGGCGGCGGGATCGCCGATGGCCTTCACGAACACCTTTTCGCGGCCTTCGTCCCAGGCGCTGTAGGCGATAAAGCGCCCGTCTGCGCTCCAGGCGGGGTGGTCTTCGTCGCGCCCTGGCGACTGCGTGAGGTTGGTCAGTTCCTGCGTATCCAGCGAGAACAGGAAAATATCCTGGCTGCCATCCACCCACGAGACGAACGCGATAAACCGGCCCTCTGTGCCCTGGGCGGGGGACCAGGCCGGCGAGAATTCCGGCCATTCAGAAGACCAGGGCAGCGCCATAAGCGAGAGGTTCTGATCCGAAACGGGCAGGATGAAGATATCAAGGTTGCCGCTCTGGTAGCTTTCGTAGGCCAGCCACACAGAGTCCGGGCTCCAGGTGGGCGCGGCCTCAAACGTCAGGCCGAAGGTGACGCGGCGGGTTTCGTTGGCGGCCAGGTCATAGATGTACAGATCCCAGTTGCTGCCGCGATTCGAGGCGTAGGCCAGCAGGCGTCCATCCGGGCTCCAGGCGGGGTCGCGCTCGTCGGCGGTGTCGTTGGTGATGCGAATGGGGGCGCGGCTGCCCACCGGCACGGCCCACAGGTCAGACTGGCCGTTTTCGCGCACCACAAAGGCGATGCTGCCCCCGGCGCGCAGGGCACCGGGCACCTGGGTGGCGGTGGGGATGGGCGTGGCGATGAGGGCCTGCGCGCTGGCCGGGGTGTTGGTGGCGTTCAGCACCATTCCCACGCCAGGATCGATGACGACTGCGCCGGGGGTGCCCGCGCGCGGGGCAGTGGCCACAAGCACGAGGCCGATCATCAGCACCAGCACCACCACCACCATGCTGCTGAGGGTGCGGTTCTGGGCGCGCAGCGGGTCTTCGACGACGGTGGTGTCGATTTCGGCGCGGGCCGCGCGGCGGGCCATGCTGCCACGCGCGCCGCAGGAGGCGCTTCTGCCTGCGCGGGCAGCGCCCCC
>CAZQIJ010000541.1:0-3202 GCA_964592955.1 uncultured Anaerolineaceae bacterium | reverse complement strand
GCGCTTTAAACGATTTGGTGATGGCCGCGATCTGGCGGCGTTGCTGCGCGCTGCGGTGCGCCTGGGTTTCCGGGCCAGCGCTGGCCCATTCCGCTCCTTCGCCCGCATTAACGTTGAACCGCGTCCATATCAGCTGGTCCCGCTCCTGATGGCACTTAAGCAGGACCCAGTGCGGCTGCTGATTGCCGATGATGTCGGGATTGGCAAGACGGTTGAGGCGCTGTTGGTGGCGCGTGAACTGCTGGATCGAGGCGAAATTGAGCGGCTGGCGATCTTGTGCCCGCCGCAGTTAGCTGAACAGTGGCAAACCGAACTGCGCGAGAAGTTCTATATCGAAGCCGAGTTGGTACTCTCCAGCACCGCCACCCGCCTGGAACGCCACCTGCGGATGGGCGAGTCACTTTTTGAACGCCACCCGTTTGTGGTCGTTTCGACGGACTTCATCAAGTCGGAGCGACGGCGTAATGAGTTTTTGCGTACTGCACCGCATTTTGTCATCGTTGATGAAGCCCATACCGTTGCCCATACCACCGACAAGCGTGGGGGAAAACATCAGCGCTATGAACTGGTGACGGCGCTGGCGGATGACCCGAATCGCCATCTGGTGCTGGTCACGGCGACACCGCACAGTGGCAAGGAAGAAGCCTTCCGTTCACTGCTGGCAATGCTCAACCCGGAGTTTGCCGATCTGCCCGATGACCTGACTGGCGCGGAAAATGAGGGACTGCGCCGTGAACTTGCTCGCTACTTCGTCCAGCGACGGCGCGGCGACATCCGTGCCTACATGGATGCCATCACACCCTTCCCCGAACGCGATACCGCCGAAGAGACCTACAAACTCACGGATGGGTATAAACGGCTGTTTGACCGCGTGTTGAACTATGCCCGCGAGACTGTATTACAACCCGGTGAAGGGTATCGTCAGCGGGTACGCTGGTGGTCAGCGCTGGCGCTTCTGCGTTCGCTGGCATCCAGTCCCGCCGCTGCCGCTGCCACGCTCCGCAGCCGTGCCGCAACCACTGAAGCGGACAATGAAACCGATGTGGACGACATCGGACGGCGCACCGTACTGGATCTAATGAACGATGAATCCGCCGAAGGGATGGATGTTATTCCCGGCAGCGACATCGGTGAACTCGCCGGTGATGAGACCAGTCACCGCCGCCGCTTGCTGGACATGGCGCGGGCAGCCGAGGCGCTTCAGGGAGCGGACGACAGTAAATTGCAGCGGCTCATCGCCATTGTCAAAGACTTACTACGCGAGGGCTATAACCCGATTGTCTTTTGCCGCTTTATCCCGACAGTGGATTATGTGACCGGAGCCTTGCGCGAGGCGACGCGGGGTGTGGAGGTGGCTGGCGTGACCGGCTTGCTGCCACCTTCTGAGCGCGAAGAACGGGTTGCACAGCTCACCACAGCGCCCAGGCGTGTATTGGTCTGTACCGACTGCCTGAGTGAAGGCATCAATCTACAAGCGGGCTTTGATGCCGTCATTCACTATGATCTGTCCTGGAATCCCACCCGCCACGAACAGCGCGAGGGGCGTGTTGACCGCTACGGACAGCCGAGCCAGCGCATCAAGGTCGTGACGTACTACGGCATTGATAACCAGATCGACGGTATCGTGCTGGATGTGCTGCTGCGAAAACACAAAACCATCCGCAACTCGCTGGGGGTTTCGGTGCCTGTGCCTGGAAACAGTGAGGATGTCATCGAAGCGATCTTCGAGGGGCTGCTGCTGCGCGAGAACGCCAGCTTCAGCCAGAATGTGCTGCCCGGTTTTGACGAATACATGAAACCGCGTCAGGCGGAACTGGATTTGCAGTGGGAAGCAGCGGCAGAACGGGAAAAACGTTCGCGCACGATGTTCGCTCAGCAAGCGATTCGCGTGGATGAAGTTGCTGCTGAACTGAACGCTGCCAGAGACGCAATCGGTTCAGGGATTGACGTTGCCGCGTTTATGAAAGACAGCGTGCGGATGCATCGCGGAGTGGTGTCGGAGAATGGTGCAGTGGGCTTCGATTTGACGGAAACGCCGCGTGGACTGCGCGATATGCTTGGCAGAGAGCAGTTCGCCGCCCGTTTTGAACTCCCGGTAAAAGAGGGGCAGATTTATCTCACACGCACACATACGCTGGTGGAGTCGCTGGCGGCGTATGTGATGAACACGGCGCTGGATGCTGCCGAAGTCGAGGGCGATCAGCCGCACGCCCGTCGCGCTGGCGCGATACGCACGACAGCCGTGCAGCGTCGAACTACCCTGCTCCTGGCTCGCTTCCGTTATCATCTCATCACCCGCATTGGGAGTGAGGAACGCCAACTCCTGGCAGAAGACAGCCTGACGCTTGCCTTTGAAGGTTCGCCTGAAAATGCGGTATGGCTTGACCCGGAGGTAGCCGAAACCCTGCTAAACGCTGAACCCGACGAAAACATCCATCCGCAGCAGGCAGCGGAGTTTGTGGGGCGGGTGATTGAAGGGTTTGAGCATCTTGCACCGACGCTCAACGCCATTGCACAGCGGCGAGGGGATGAACTGCTGGCGGCGCATGTCCGGGTGCGCGAAGCAGCTTACCGGCGCGGTGACCGTCGTCCACAGCATCGGGTCGAGGCGCAACTCCCGCCCGATGTGCTGGGCATTTATGTGTTTTTGCCCGCGATGCGGAGGTAGCTTATGCCAGAACAGGATCGAGCCGATGTTGGAATTTGGCGCTTAGTTGGGACCACACCGCAACGGTACAAGCCCGCTGCGTTGGAGTATGAGAAATACCTGGAAGAGTGGATTGAAAATGACCCGACCCTCGTCAGCCCGGATATGCAGCTCGTGGGACGACAGGTAAGCCTTGATACCGGATTTTTGGATATCCTCGGCATTGATAATCTGGGACGATGGGCTGTGATAGAACTCAAGAAACAAGGGGTGCGACGCGACACTGTGGCTCAGGCGCTCGATTATGCAGGCTGTCTGGCTGAAATGTCATCAGCGAAACTGAATGCACTGGTCAAACAGTGTTTCGAAAAACGGGGGATCAAACTGCAAGATTTCCTGAAGCATCTGGCGCTGGATGAAAACGTCTTTCAGCAGCCTGAAATCTTACTGGTTCTACCGGATTTGGTGGTTGAGGGAAGGAGAGCTGAGACACAATTGACTTAGGGAAATTGAATAGGGTCAATCATGTCTCAACAGCGTAAGTGTAGCCAAGAG
>CAZQIJ010000540.1:0-3205 GCA_964592955.1 uncultured Anaerolineaceae bacterium | reverse complement strand
CCAACGGTTCACACCCATGACGGGCCGACAAAATTGGTTTGGTGAACTACTAGCAGGCTGCTGTGGACAGCCGCCGTGAAGACAGACAGGAAACCGAGCGCCTGGCGCGCCCCAACGCTCCACCAGAACAGCAGCGCTGCTCCCATAAAACTCACATGTTCGAGCAAATGCAGCGACGGTTCACGCAGGGCGGCCTGGTACAAAGCAGGTAAGTGCCAGCCCCACATGACCCCGGCGAAAATCCCCCAGGCAGCCAGCGGCGCACTGAGCAGCATCCACATGCTGCGCAGCGCCTTCCTGCGATGCCACCCGCGCACCAGTCCACGCCGCCATTGAACCGGAATCATGCTGATCTGCGCGATGGGGGGAAGCCCCAGCACCAGCAGCGGCGCGGCAACCAGCATGAGCAGCAAATGCTGCACCATGTGAACGGCGAGCGAAGTTTCGCCATAAGTGTCGATGGGCGAAATCAGCGCGATGAACAGCGCCGCCCACCCGGCCCAGAATGCGCCTACCTGCCACTGGGCTATGCCGCGCCCCACACCGGCACGCCGCCACATGCGCCAGACACCGTCCATATAACGCCATGCCAGCAGCGCCAGCAGACCGCCCGTAAGCGGGTTCCAGTTCCATGCCCCCCAGAAATCGCTCACTGCTGCGCTCAACCACATATGGGCAGCGTTAGGATAGGGACAACTGCGATCACAATAAGGGCGGTAAACAGCACACTCAGCGCCAGACCCAGCTCTGCCATAAACCGGTGGCGGCTGGTCATGGTGTTATCCTGCCCATCCAACCGCTGGCGGTTCCGGTGGGCAAACAGCGCGCCCGCTGCCGTCACCAGCCCGGCGATGATTGTGACCATAAGCTGCACCACCTGAAGCCCTGCCAGCCCCCCAACCTCAAACGGAAACCAACCCCATTCGCATGTCAGCGAGGTGAGGGGATAGACGAGCAACAGATGCAGCGACCACACGACCACCTCAGCCCCCATACTGAACCACAACTGCCAGCTTCTGATGCCGGGAGGCGCATGATCATCACGGGGCAAGGTACGCTCTACCATCCCACAATCTCCTTTACTCAATTATCCCAACAGATATGGCGACAGATAAATGGTGGCGTAAAGCGGCAGCCACACCAGCACCACGAAATGCCAGTACAGCCCGTTCACCTGCACAGCAGAATTACGCTCCTCGTTAAACTGCCCCTGGAAGGCCCAGATCCCGACCACCAGCGTTTTGATCAGCAGCGCGACTACATGAACGCTGTGATAAAGTACAATCATCCATAGGATGGAGTTATAGGCGCTGCGCGTCCAGTCGTAGGCATAGCCAACCACGCTGTACTCAATAAACTTGATGACCAGGAACAACACCCCCAGGATGAAGCTCACGACAAACCCGATGCGCAGACGGCGTTGATCGCCACGGCGGATGCCGTGATCTGCCAGGTAAATGGGGATACTGCTCAACAGCAGGATTACGGTATTGAGGGTAGGCAGCAGCAGATCCGGTTTACCGATAAGCGCGGGAGGCCATTCAGCCGTGCCTGCGCGCAGGTAGAAATACGAGGCGATCAGCGATGCGAAAACCACCGCTTCAATGAGAATCAGCAGCAGCATGCCCCACCAGTATGGAGGATGCCCACCCCGGCTGCCGATAATGGCGCTGGATGGCAGGGCATTGGGTGGCCCGGCTTCAGCCGTATCCAGTTCGCGCTGGCGGCCCGTCGGCCAGTGCCAAATGGCGATGACCAGCGCAAAAACCAGCCCGCCTATGGGTACCAGCACAACGTTAACCATGAAGGCGATGAACGTGAATGCGGCAGCCACCGCCGCCATGAACGACACAATGGTGGGATTGGGCAGCGCCACCCGCTGCTCTGGCTTTGCGTCCAGAATGGTTGTGGCCAGCGTTTCGCGACGGCTCAAGTTGGACTCGAAGGCATACGTTTCAAGCTGACCGCCCGGCGCATCCCACAGCGGGTAACGGCTGCTGACCACCGGAATGCGGTCAAAATTGTAGGGCTGCGGTGGCGAAGTGGTTGCCCATTCCAGTGTTCCGGCATCCCAGGGATCCGGGCCTGCCGCTGCACCTCTGCGCAGCGCACGAAAAAAATCCGCGAACGACACCATGAAGCCCAGCGCCAGAACAAACGCGCCAAGCGTGGCGATGACATTGAACCCTTCCCAGCCGAGCCCGGAGAGATAGGTATAGACGCGGCGGGGCATGCCGGCAAACCCCAGAAAATGCATCACAAAGAACGTGAGGTTAAAACCGATGAACGTCAGCCCGAAAGCGATGCGGCCTAAACGCTCATCAGGCATCCTGCCGGTGAACTTCGGAAACCAGTAGTACAGCCCCGCAAACAACGGGAAGACCGCACCGCCGATCAGCACATAATGAAAGTGCGCCACAACAAAATAGGTATCGTGTACCTGCGTATCGAATGGCACTGCCGCCACCATCACCCCGGTGATGCCGCCGATCACAAAATTGACGACGAAACCCAGCACGTAGAGCAACGGCGTCTTCAGAACAATTCTGCCGGTAGACAGCGTCGCCAGCGCCGAAAAAATCTGGATCCCGCTGGGAATAGCAATCATCATGCTGGCGATGGTGAAAAAACTCAGGCCGAGGATAGGCAGGCCAGTCGTAAACATGTGATGCACCCACAACCCGAAACTGACCACGCCAATCGCCACCAGCGACAGCACAACGTAGAAATAGCCGACCACAGGACGGCGGCTGAAGGTCGCCAGAACAGACGAAACAATCCCTAAGGCAGGCACAAAAATGATGTAAACCTCAGGATGCCCAAAAAACCAGAACAGATGCTGCCACAACAGTGGATCCCCGCCGTTTTCAGGGTTAAAGAACTGGGTGCCTATGGTGCGATCCAGGGCGAGCTGCGTGCTGCCTGTGATGAGGGCCGGCATGGCAAACAGAATCATGAAAGACATCACGAGAATGGCCCACACAAACAGCGGCATCCGGTTAAAGGACATGCCCGGCGCGCGAAATTTGAGGATCGTTACGATCAGTTCAACTGCAGCCACCAGCGCCGCCAGTTCGAGAAACGTGAGCAGTGTCGCATAAAAATCGATACCGATGCCGGGCGTATACCGGGGGCCGGTCAGTGGGGTGTAGGCAAACCATCCACCGTCTGGCGCAGATCCGAGCAGCAGGCTGATCCACAGTAC
>CAZQIJ010000539.1:0-3210 GCA_964592955.1 uncultured Anaerolineaceae bacterium | reverse complement strand
GGGTGAACCGCAGGCCAGAAAGTCCCCTCGCCCCTGCGTGGGAGAGGGGATTTAGGGGTGAGGGGCAAAGATACCTGAGCAGCTACATCCGCCGGATCCTGGGGCGGATGAGGCCGGCCTCGTCGCTGCGATTGTGCGTATACGTTTTGGGTTGTCCATGCGTATCGTTTAGTATCGTTAATACGGCTGGATCGCTTGTGTGCCTGGCAAACCTTTATCGGGAAACTGTGGCGAACTGTCTCCACTAAACCACCGAGACAATCAGAGTCAGATGGACCACAGCATGACACGTACTATAAGGGTGACAGCAGCAAGGCTTTTCGGTTATAATTGCTTCTATGAGCTACGTAAAGCTGAGAGAAGCGTGTGAGCGAACCGGATTACACCCGCACACACTTCGCAAGTACGCGGATACAGGTGTAATCCCTTCCATCAGAACACCATCGGGACAAAGACTGTTCGACATTGACAGCTTTGTTGGAGGCCAGCACCCATCGCACATCGTAGTTTATGCGCGAGTGAGTTCCGGTAAGCAGCAGGATGATTTGGAGCGGCAGGTTGCCTACCTCAAAAGCAAAGAACCGCACGCCGAAGTCGTCACCGACATCGCCAGCGGTCTCAACTTCAAGCGCAAAGGACTTAAAACCCTACTGGAACGCAGCCTGCAAGGTGATAAGCTCACAGTTGTGGTTACCCACCGCGACCGGCTCGCTCGGTTCGGCTTTGACCTCATCGAATGGCTGCTTGAGCGCAACGGTGGAAAAGTCGTGGTTCTCAGCAAGTCTGCTCACACCAGCCCAACCGACGAACTTCTCCAAGACCTGCTCGCTGTCCTTAGCGTCTTTGCTGCCCGAATGGACGGTCTCCGCAAGTACCGTGACCAAATCGCGCAGGATTCGGCTTTATCCGACAGCGCAACAGCGGGCGATCTTCCGTAGGTGGTTGGGCGCATCCCGCTTTGTCTACAATCGCACGATGGAGTACCTGAAAACGCTGGAGGGAAACCGTGCGGTCTGGACGGACATAGCCACCAACACGATTTTGCCCGCGCTGCCGGAGTGGGCAAAGGAAATCCCCTACCAGATCAAGAAAATGGCGGTCAAGGCGGCGTGCGAGAACTTCACCCAAGCGAAGTTGAAATTCCAGCGCACGGGTGTGTTTTCTGAGGTCGGTTTCAAGAGCCGCAAATCCCCCTTCCAGACGTGCTACCTCCCGAAGAGCGCGGTCAGCCCGCAGGGGATTTATCACACCCTATCGGGCGCGATGAAGTATGCTGAAGCGCTGCCCGACAACCATCAGGACAGCGAACTGAGTTACCAGCAGGGCAGGTGGTATCTGTGCGTTCCCCACCCCACGACGATCTCCAGTGGCGATAACCAAGCCCGGATCGTCGCACTCGATCCGGGGGTACGCACGTTCATGACCCTGTTTTCGCCCGACATGGCGGGCATGATCGGCGCACATGATTTTGGCCGCCTAGTACGCCTGTGTAAGCACCTCGACAACCTCATGTCTCGGATCGCCAGATCGAAGCATAAACGTCAGCGGTATCGGATGCGTAAAGCGGCGAACCGGATGCGCTGGAAAATTCGCGATCTGCGCGACGAACTGCACGCCAAGACCATCCGGTTTTTGGTCGATCATTTCGACATCATCCTGATCCCGACGTTTGAAACGTCTCAGATGGCACGCACAGCGCGGCGCAAATTGAACGCGAAGTCGGTGCGCTCGATGTTGACGTGGGCGCACTACCGCTTCAAGGAACGGTTAAAGGGGGTGGCGGGATGGTATGGCAAGACAGTGATCGCGGTCGATGAAGCCTACACGAGCAAGACGTGCAGTTGGTCGGGCGAGATGGTCAATGTCGGATCGCGTGAAGTGGTTCGCGGATCGGACGGCATTTCGATGCACCGGGATGTGAACGGCGCACGGGGAATCTTCCTCCGTGCTTTGGCAGAACTGCCCTGGCTGGCGAATGTACAGCTTGCATTGGTAAACAACGCTGGCGATTTGTCAGCGTTTAGTAGCTAAAAAGGTTCGGTGCTGTTCCCATGCCTATCCCTGTCGCCCGAATCGAACCCGGTATCTATGTGGCCTATTGGAACGATGTCGTCTCGGTGGAAGAAATCTATACATCCACCACGCAGGTCATGGCGATGGTGCGGGCGGATGCCGTGCCGCGCCATGTGATTATCCTGGACGGCACGCTTAACAAGCAGATTCCGCTGGACGTGCGCGCCATGCGCAGCAACATCCCCAAAGATCGCATTGGCGTGCTGGTGGTGAAGTCCACCGCGCTGGGCAGAATCCTGGGGCGCATGATGGCCACAGTCGTCCAGACGCCTATCGAGTTCTTCGAGACGCTGGATGAAGCTGTCGTGCGCGGGCGCGCCATGCTGCAGGAGTCGTGATCCCAGGTGCCCGCACCGCAGCTTGCCAAACCGCCTGCGCAGTGCTAGGCTGATCGGTGCGTGGCGATCAGCACGCGCCACACACGATCCTGAAGCGTACAGCGTAACAAAGAAGGCGTACACCCGGTGCGGACCCGTACAGGTGTCGCCAGGAAGGGGTAAACCCAATGCAGCGAGAAGAAGCCTGGGCGTTGGTCCAGGAATACACAGACAGCGAGTCCCTGCGGCGGCACATGCTGGCCGTAGAAGCGGCGATGCGGGCCTACGCGCCACGTTTTGGCGGCGACCCGGATCTGTGGGGGGTGGTGGGGCTGCTCCACGATTTCGATTATGAGCGCTACCCGAACATGGACGGCGAGAACGGCCACCCGCTCATCGGGGCGCGGCTGCTGCGGGAACGCGGCGTCTCAGACGAGATCATCCGCGCGATCCTCTCGCACGGCGAGTTCATCACGGGTGTGAAGCCGGAATCGCAGATGGAGAAGACGCTGGTCGCGGTGGACGAGCTGACCGGATTCCTCACGGCGGTGACGCTGGTGCGCCCCTCGAAGAAGATCGCGGATGTGGAGCTTGCGAGCGTTAAGAAGAAGTGGAAGGACAAGCTGTTTGCCGCGCCCGTCAACCGCGAGGAAATCGTACATGCGGCAGAGGCGCTGGGCATCGCGCTGGACGAACACATCCAGTTTGTGCTGGATGCGATGAAAGCCAACGCCGCGCAGTTGGGGTTATAGCGCAGCTAGGCGAGGGGCAGGGGGTGAGGGCTGGTAGGGTCGGGGGCCGGGTAGGGACAACGCCTGCG
>CAZQIJ010000538.1:0-3217 GCA_964592955.1 uncultured Anaerolineaceae bacterium | reverse complement strand
ATTCTATCCCGATTTCCACTTCTTATTCAACTGGTTTACTCTGATCTTGCACTAGCGCCAGCCCAGCAGCACATCTAAGCACCCGTTGCTGCCCCGGCACATGTTTCACGCCGGGGCAGGCAACAGATACGAGGAAACGAACAGCCCATGGCCAACAAACCTAGAACCGCTACATCCCTGGTGGCGGAGCACGCTGCATCCGCAGAAAGTACAGTGCAGGTAACGACGAATTACAACTCGCGGCAGCGGCGCGGAGAAATTCTGTGGGGTATCGCGTTTATTGCCCCTATGGTGATCCTGACTCTCGTCTTCAATATTTATCCCATTATTGCGTCGGTGCGCGTCGCACTCTACAACTGGAACGGCATTGGCAATCCCACGCAGTATGTTGGACTGCGACACATCGAGACAGTCATCAGCGATCCTTGGTTCTGGAACGCCTTTACCAACACCCTGGTTTATACCGCATTATTGGTACCTGTTCAGCTCATACTTGCGCTTGTCCTGGCCTTCGTGCTGAACAATCCAAAAATGCGCTTTCGCCTTTTTTACAAGACGGTATTTTTTATCCCAATTGTAACCAGGGCCACGGTTGTCGCGGTGGTTATCCGCCTGATGGTAAGCAATTTCGGCTGGCAGATCAGCAGTACATTGGGGGCCACCCCACCTGTTGACCCAATCAGCAGTGCGACCTGGGCAATGCCCACCGTGATTTTGTTCGGCATCTGGCATTCATTTGGCTATAACCTGCTTTACTTTCTGGCCGCGCTCCAGTCGGTACCGGAGGAGCTGCACGACGCTGCGCTGATCGACGGTGCCAACTGGTGGCAGGAAATCCTCTACATCACCCTGCCGATTATCCGCCCGGTGACCCTGGTGATCACGTTCATGGCCATTCTGGGGTCTATGGCAGTGTTTGAACCGTCGTTTATCCTGACTGGTGGTGGCCCCTACTTCAGCAGTGAGGTAGCCAGCGTGTATATCTACCGCTATGCGTTTGGCTCGCCCGATCGCAACATCGCAACGCTACCAAATCTCGGCTATGCGTCCGCAGCGGCACTATTCCTGAGCATCTTAATGCTCTTATTCACCATCACGCAGTTCGTTGTGCTGCGGCGTATCAATCAAGTGAGGGCGTAATATGGCAACTTGGACCAGTCAGCACTCTGACAGGTGGTTGGGCCTGCGAAGGGGGACTTCCAACTTCACCTTACATGTGGCGCTAATGGTGATCGGGTTCATCTATCTGTTTCCGTTTACCTGGATGGTGGGTTCGGCGCTCAAGACGCGCGGCGGTTTCTTCAGCCAGGGCATCTCGCCACTGCCAGACGGCCTGCCCCAATGGGAGAACTTCAGTGATGCGTGGGTCCGCGCCAACTTCAGCCAGTACATGCTAAACACCCTCATTATTGCGGTGACCACCGCATTCTTCGTCATATGGTTTAGTTCCATGGCTGGGTTCATGCTGGCTCGCCTGCGCGTGCCGGGCAAAGGGATCTTTGTGGGCCTGGTGACCGCACTCTTCCTGATGCCTAAGGGCTACACCATCATCCCAACCTACGAAATTGTCCAAAGTCTGGGCCTGCTGAACACCTTGTGGTCGGTGATCACGGTGTTAACCTCGGCATATATGCTGTTCAATACCTTTTTGTTCTACGGCTATATGCGCAACATCCCTCACGAACTCGAAGAGTCAGCCATGATTGATGGTGCCAATGTGTGGCAGCGCTACCTGTTTATCATCATGCCCATCTCGACACCCATGATCGCTACCGTCGGTTTGTTCAGCTTCCTGTGGGCATGGAACGAGTTCTTTCTGCCACTGGTCTTCACGTTGGGCAACACCGATCTGCGCACGATCAGTGTAGGGATGTATGCCTTCATCGGCGAGAACTCGCGCGACTGGACGCGCATCTGCGCAGCGGCGACCATCAGTGTGGTACCCATCATCATACTGTTTGTCGTTATGCAGCGACAGTTTGTGAATGCCTTCAGCGGTGCCGTAAAGAGTTAGGGATGTGACCAAGATGGAAACGCGCAACGACTTTGGCGACGAATTCTCGAGGGCGATGTTCTCCACCCTCTACTTCCTGGCGGCCGCAGCCACATCTGGGCTGATTATCGCCCTGCTATGTTCGGGGTTCAGTGCCACCAGTATAGGTATCACCGCAGACGCAATTCTGCCGATTACGGCCAGCAACGCATTTGAGCTGATGCCAACTGTGCCCCTGCACCGTGGGGCTATGCTGGCGGCGGCGCATGGGACCGGGGCAGGCTTCGCCGTGACATCTACGCAGGGCACGTGGTCGTACACGGCCTATGACAGTACCCCGGTTCACCTGGACGCAGCCGGTCAGGTGATGGCTGCTGCGCCGGGGTATGTTGCACTGTGGCACGACAGCCAGATCCAGGTGGTGACGACCGACAACCGCGTATTGTTCGGCACACTGGCATCGGATCCTCGCGCGGTCGCATTCAATACTGGTGGCAGTCAGCTCGCGGTGGCAGATGCCACCGTGACCGTGTGGGCAGTGCCCAGCGGGGAACTGCTGCGGACCCTGGCGGACCGCGTGGAAGCGGTCGCATTGTCCAGCGAGCCAGGTCTGGTGTTTACCGGGGACGCGGCGGGCCAGGTCAAACTGTGGAACCTTTCCACGGGGGAACTGGCCAATACATACCCCCACGCTGCCGCGATTCTGGCGTTGGCGATTAGCCCAGACGGGCACACGCTGGGGGTGCTGGATGCGTCCAACACACTGACCGTGTGGAACCTGGGCAGCGATCAGAACGGCGAGAAAGAAGCAACCTACAGCGACTTTGACAGTCTGCCCGTTAGCCTGGCTTTTGCCCCTGTAGGCAGCCAGTTGTTGGCAGTGGGTACAGCCAATGGCGCAGTCTACCTGGGCGAATTCGTCAACGGCCAGGTCCCAGTGGTTTTGGCAGGCCACCAGGGCTCCATTACAGGGCTCCACTTCCAGACCACACCCTCCGGGACACTGCTGATATCTTCCAGTGTTGCCGACGGTACGATCCGTATCTGGGACACCCAGGGTGCCACGCCACGCGCCTACCTGTCCCAGCACACCGCGATGGTCACCAGTGTGGCCTTCAGCCCGGACGGTCGTCAGCTAGCCACCGCCAGCCGCGATGGCACCATCAGGTTGTGGAATGGCAGCGACGGCAGCCCACTGCAAACGCTAAACCGCCACACAGAGGC
>CAZQIJ010000537.1:0-3217 GCA_964592955.1 uncultured Anaerolineaceae bacterium | reverse complement strand
TCGTCTAGAGGCCTAGGACGTAGCCCTCTCAAGGCTAAAACACGGGTTCGAATCCCGTATGGGGCACACACCACACATGCCTGAAAGCGTAATTGTAAATTCCGCCGAGTGACTACTCAGGCAGGCGGTTGGTGGGCGCTGCCCTCCAACCCCCCCGCCAACTCTTTGTAAAACGTTGGATCAACAACTTTTCGTTTTCTGACCGCAAACGGTCGAAAATAGAAATCTGACCATTTCTCACAAAAGGTATCGCAGCCTGGCAAGCATTGCGTAATGGGGTTGCAAGGGGCGAAGTTCCTTGCTGGGGTAAGCAGCCTGAGCAGTTACCCCAGCCGAACTGTGCCGCAGGGTTTCGGCTTTCTGCGACACCTGATCACGATCTTACGGCCCCAGAGGCTTTCATTTGATTCGGGCGGCTGCATGACCTTCGCCACATCCACCCATGACATTGCTCACAGGTGACGCTGCATTTGTGGCGCTACAATGGGCGGTGTGTGTTCACGAGGGTCTGCTGACGTTTGTGCCCGTTTGGGTGCGCCAGGCAGCAGCACCCAGATACCTGTGGTTTCTTACCTATGACAGACATTCTTCCTCGTTCAGATGCCATCCCTCCCGCAGAAATCGCCGTGCGCGCGCTGGAAATGGGCGTGCGCAAAGCCAACCTTAACGCGCTGATTACGTTCGTCCAGGCCGTGCTGGCCGGTGGATTTATCTCACTGGGCGCGCTGTTTGCGACGGTGACGCTGGCAGGCACGGCAGGGCAGATTCCGTTTGGGATCGCGCGCCTGCTGTTTGGGCTGGCGTTCTGCCTCGGCCTGATCCTTGTGGTGCTGGCCGGCGCAGAACTTTTTACGGGCAATAACCTGATCGTGATCGCCTGGGCGAGCCGCCGCGTATCGCTGGCGGCTGTGCTGCGGAACTGGGTGCTGGTGTATACCGGTAACCTGGTGGGCGCTGTGCTTACGGCAGCGCTTGTGTTTGCCGGGGGCGAGTACCGGTTCGGCAGCGGGGTCATTGGTCACACGGCGCTGGCCATTGCCAGCAGCAAGACACAGCTCGAGTTTGGGCAGGCCGTGGCGCTGGGCATCCTGTGCAACGCGCTGGTGTGCATGGCGGTATGGCTTACGCTGAGCGGGCGCTCTGCAACGGATAAGATCGTGGCCATCCTCTTTCCGATCACCGCGTTTGTGGCAGACGGATTCGAGCACAGCGTCGCCAACATGTACTTCATCCCCATCGGGCTGATGATCAGGACTTTTGATCCAGAGTTTGCCGCCACCGCCAGCCTCAACCTCAGTTCATTGACCCTGAACGGTATGATTGCCAACCTCATCCCCGTCACGCTTGGCAACATTATCGGCGGCGTGGTCATGGTGGGGGCGATGTACTGGTTTATCTACCTGCGCGAACCGTGAACCGCGTCCCCCGGCAGAACGGGAGACGGAGGGTCTGGGCGCTGCCGGGGTGCGGGATTAACCCGCGTGGCGACCCCCCGGCAGCGCGGCACGAATACCGTTTTACAGCGCCTCCCACACCGGTTTGCCAGACAGGATTTGCTGGAGCTGTTCCGGGAACCGTTCAGACTTCAACGGCTTGCCCAGAAAGCCATCGAAACCTGCGCGGCGCACCCGTTCGACTTCGCTGATGTGTACGGTATAGGCAATGACAGGCACACCGGCCAGGCGTGTGTCTGCCCGCAGATCGCGGTAGACTTCAAAACCATCGTAGCGTGGGATTTCCAGGTCAAGGAAGATTACGCGCACGTCGCGCGCATCGCTCAGAACTTCGGTGAGATGGAGCGGGTTGGTGACGCTGATGGACTCAAAACTGGCGTCTTCGAGCAAGGTTGCGATGATTTCCGCGCTGAACTTGTCATCATCAATGATGAGCGCTTGAGGCATGAGTGGGTTTTCCTGTTCGCTAAGCCATGTGTGTCAGGCTGTTCCAGACAAAGAACCAGCCATCGATTGGGGAAGCCGGGTGATGGCCTGCGGCCCATCTCAGCGCTCACAGGCAAACTTCGCGCCATGCTGCTCCTGAATGGTCTGGACCACCGCCCGATTATTCAGATCATCTTCAATGTAATTGATCCGCTTATCTTTCAATAGCATGCCACCACCCCTGACCTGAGTATACGACCCCAGGCCGCCGCGAACCGATAACGAATGTCATCAAGATTATACGATATGCCACACTGATTCATGATTGAGAACACGCTGCATGAGGCCAGCAAACAGCGCGACATCTATCGGCTTGGCAATTGCGCCGTCGAAGCCACACGCTTTCAGTTCGCTGACCTCTTCATTCATGACGCTGGCCGTAAGCGCGATGACCTTCGAGGCGGCATAGTCCGGGTTGCTGCGGATCATCGCCAGCAGTTCCAGGCCAGAATGCGGCTCAAGGTGAATATCCAGCAGGATGACGCTGGGGGGCTGTGCCAGCGCGCGCAGCCGCTCCATGAAGTGCTGGCTGTCTGCAAACAGGGTTAAACGGGTGACGCCCATCGTCGCCTCAAAGGTGACCTGCATCACCTCCCGGCTGAGGGGGTCATCTTCGACGTAAAGGTACGAATACTCATCAAAGTTCATCCTGCACCCTCCTGCGGGGGGAGCGCGGCGACCAGGTGCGGCGCGCGCACGGGGAAGGCAGCCGGTCATCCACAGGCGGCAGTACGCCAGAGGCCACGCGCGCCGCCAGCATCGGCGCTTCGGTGTACAGGCTTTGGGACTGCAGAGGCACGACCGAAACCAGCACCAGCGTGCTGCACAGCGAGATGCGCCGAAGGACAGGCCGTAGTGCCCGGTGAGCGTGGTTCATGAGGGTTCCCTATCGTTCTGGTACAGCGCACATCGTCTGCTGCGCCGCCTGTCTGCATCGCAAGCAGACCGGGTCAGTGGTCGCAGTCCCGGCTGGGGTGCGTGACAGATCAGACGAACTTTGGTGCGCAGCAGATGTTGCGCGGTGCAGAAAGCTGATAGCTCATTTTAGAGCGAAATATGCACCAGAAGCAACAAAGTACTTACAGCGTGGGATGGCCGGTGAGCGTGCTGGCCTACGCGCCCACCTGCAGCGGGGTTGTTTCGGCGTCGTGTGCTGCTGCCGTGCAGTATGGCCAGAAGACTGTGACCGTTGTTCCTTTGCCTGCGCCCTCACTTTCAACCGCGACCGTGCCGCCATAGGCATCGACAATAGAGCGGACGATGGCCAGCCCCAGGCC
>CAZQIJ010000536.1:0-3220 GCA_964592955.1 uncultured Anaerolineaceae bacterium | reverse complement strand
GGTACGGCTCAAACCCGGTGGAGCGTTCAACGGCGGCATACCAGTAACGCGCCCACAGGCCGTCGGTCGCGCGCGGGCCTGCTGGCCAGGACAGCATCGCCTCGCTGAACGCAACCCCCACCGCCTCACACAGCAGCGACAGCATACGGCGCGGGTGCTTCAGCACATCGTCCGCGTCGATGACCGGGGGCGGCGTGCCGGTTTCGCGCCGGACGAACTCGTAAATGGCCACCTGCTGCGGCAGCCCGGTCTGGTCGAGCGTGGGTGTGGGGAAAACCTTCATCAGCGACGTGAGCATATCGCGCGGGCTGCGGATGAGAAAGCAGTGCGTCAGCGCCAGCATCCACCCCATCTCGATATGATCCAGCATGTGATGCGTCATGTGCTTCTGATAATAGATCTGCCTGCCGTGCGGGATCGCGCCCGTGAGCGTGGCCGCGACCTTGCGCCAGTCTGTTTCGTAGGCCGCGATGATTTCTGCCGCGCCGGGATGCGCGTGCGGCGTGTGGCACAGGTAATGGGCATAGAACGGCTCGTCATGAACGAACGTGTCTGGGCGGTTTTCCCAGGCGCGCATCATGGCGGTGGAAATATTGCGCGGGCCAGACCACATGGCGATGGCGCGGCGCGCGGGTGGGTGGTGCTCCATATCACACATGTCCTGCTGATGGCGCTGCGGGTTGGGGTCGTGTACGTCCCTGCACTGCGTTACTGCACAGTGTAACAACACCCACCGCACAAAGACAAAACGAGTTTTCGCCGGGATACAAAACCGGTCACGCGCGTGCTATAGTCACCGGCGATAACGAGCACCTCAACAAGATGAGCATGCGGGGTGCAGGGGGCTTCGCTCCCTGCCGGGGCTATTGGGGCAGCGCCCCTGGCAGCGCCCCTATACACGCGCTGTGCGTTTCACCCTGCATCTTAAACTTGTCCTGGTACTTAGATGTGACCGGTAATCGCCCAGGGTGATGCGATGAAACGAGTCCTGTTCCCGGCGCTGGCTGCGGCTGCGCTCGCCGTTACGCTGGCTTTCTTCTTCCGGCTGGCCTTTACCGACCGGATTCTGGCGCGCGGCGATACGTTCTACTACTTCTATCCGCTGTGGGCAGCGCGCGACGCGGCGCTGGCGCAGGGGCAGCTTCCCCTGTGGACGCCGGATGTCTTTATGGGCGCGCCGCTGCTTTCTGACCCGCAGCTCGGCACCTTCTACCCGCCGAACTGGCTGACGGTGGCGCTCGCGCCGCCCAACGCGGTGCGCGTCAGCATCCTGCTGCATGTGGCCTGGTCTGTGCTTGGTATGCTGCTGCTGGCGCGCCGCTGGCTGCATGGGCTGGCGGCCTTCGCTGCCGCCGTTATCTTCGCCTTCGGCGGTTATGTGGGGGCGCACGTCGAACAGATCAACCAGCTTCAGGGCATTGCCTGGATGCCCTGGGCGTTTCTGGCCTATGCCGCCGCGCTGCAAAGCCCACGCCGCATCCCGCTGCTGGCGGCGGCGCTGGCGCTGCAAGTGCTTAGCGGCCACACCCAAACGGTGTTTATTACCGGCGTGGGACTGGGCATTTATGGCCTCGGCTGGCTGTGGACAGCACGCGGCAGGCGCGGCGCGCTCGTCACGATGCTCGGCGCGCTGGGGGCGGCGGTGGGGCTGGCCGCGCTGCTGGCGCTGCCCCAGCTCATCCCCACACTTGAACTGACCGGACTCTCGAATCGCGGCGGTGGCCTGAATCCGCAGCAGGCGATGGCCTTCTCGTGGAATCCGCTGCTGGCCGGGCGCGGCATACTGCCCAGCTATGACGCGCAGGTGTTCGGCGAATATGTGGGCTATGTGGGCGTGATCGGGCTGGCGCTGGCGGCGCTGGGGATTTCGCGCCGCAGTTTCATCTGGCTGGTGCTGGCGCTGGCCGGGCTGGTGCTGGCCTTCGGCCTCTATACCCCGGTCTACTGGCTGCTGGCCGACCTGCCCGGATTCAACCTGTTCCGCGTTCCGGCGCGCTGGCTGGCGCTGTTTACGGTAGGGGCGGCGCTGCTGGCAGGCTTCGGTGTGCAGCGCCTCGTGGAACGTCCGCCGCGCCCCTGGCAGATTGCCGCCACTGCCGGGTTTGTCGCGTTCATCGCGTTTTCTACCCGCTTTGCCGACCGCGCCGCCAGCGAGGTCAACGGACCAGCGCTGCCCACCGCCGCAACCCTCTTCGGATGGGCGGCTGCGGGGGGGGCGCTGCTGGCGCTGCTGGCCGTGCGCCGCTGGATACCGGCACACCGTTATGCGCTGCTGCTGCTGCTGGCGCTGGCGCTGGAATTGTTCGCCGCCTCGCAGGCCATGCCCTATAACGATCTGGCCGACCCCGCCGCCTATGACGATGCGCGCTTCACCGTCTATCAACTGCGCGCGCTTTACGAAAACGATCCCGCCAGCACCCCGCCCGGACGCCTTCTGAGCATCTCGAACCTGTATTTCGATCCTGGCGACCGTGCAGGGCTGACCGCGCGCTATGCCGCCCTGGGCATGACCGACCGCGCCACGCACAGCGCCTTCACCGCCGCCAAGCTCAAAGAGGTGGTCGCCCCTAATCTGCCGCTGGTGTGGGGCATCCCCAGCGTGGACGGCCTGGGCGGGGGCGTGCTGCCCACCGGCTATTACACCGCGTTTACGTCGCTGCTGCTGCCAGAAAACACGCCGCGCAGCATCGACGGGCGGCTGCGCGAGGTGCTGGCGCAGGAGGGGTGTCTTGGCGCGTGTGTGCCAGATGCGCGCTGGCTGGCCCTGACCAACACCCGCTATCTGATTACCGACAAAACCTTCGACCTCGTGCAGGATGGCATCTTCTACGATACCACCTTCGCGCAGCCGCTCGCGGCGCGGGATCGCCTGCCGCTGCTCTGGCTGTCGCCACCGTTCTCCGGCGACATGCTGGCCGTGCTCTATACCGGCGCAAGCGCCCCCACCCTGCTTATCGACGGTGAGACACACCCGTTTGAGGCGGCGGGCAGCCTCGACCGCATGCAGATCGGCATGGCGCGCTTCACCCCGCATGTGCCCGGCGCGGTGGCGCTCCAGGCGGCAGCCACCCCCATCACCTTCCATGCCATCTCGCTCGTCGATTCGCGCACCGGCACCTTTACCCACATCACCCCCTGGCGGCGCGTGCTTTCCAGTGACATCAAGCTTTATGAGAACCCGTTCACGCTGCCGCGGGCCGTTGTCGTTACAGACCCGGTT
>CAZQIJ010000535.1:0-3221 GCA_964592955.1 uncultured Anaerolineaceae bacterium | reverse complement strand
GGACGACTCTTTCCTTTCTCACTTGCTTCAGTATTTTTGATGCGTTTGCCCTATGTTCGCGGGGGAGTAATGTTGTGAAATTCCAACCTGTGGCGTAAACTCTTACGTCAGGGTAAAGGCTGGTGTTTCTCACTTTGCCCTTGCTGTCTTCCGGTAAATGACTGTGAGCTTACAATGACGTCTTCCGTGCGATTTGCCTATGACGTGTTCCTATCTTACGCCCATCAGGATGCCCCCTGGGCAGATCTCCTCTACAACAGCCTGATCAACAAGAACGTGCGCGTATTTCGAGACAAAGAACGACTTCAACCCGGGCTACCCTGGGAAAAAGGACTTGTACGCGCACTCAACTCTTCCCGGCATCTCATCGTGCTCTGGTCCAGAAAAGCACGAGACTCTGAGTGGGTAAACCGCGAGGTCAGCCATTTTGCCAACATTGTGGATTTCAACAACGACGACCTGGCACCCCGAAAAATCCTGTTTGTGCTGCTTGAGGACCAACCTCAGGCGTACAAGAGTTTTCAGATGATTACCGATTTGCGCGATGCAGATGTGTATACCTCGGGAATCACGCAGGGTGATGACCAACTCTGGTATCAGGTGATGAGTCGCATCGAAACAGCCATCGTTGATGACGACAATCACGTCGTGATTCCACTCGCCGTTCTGGCCATGACCCAGGAGCATCTCGTTGAGCTGGATGAGACACATCGTCCCAATGTCTTCAGTCCCAACCTCAAAGAAATGCTCGCGCAGCTCAATGTCGAGGAAAAAGCGAAACTCCTCCATTGTTATGGAACGACACCGAACGACTGGCGTCCGTTCGGCGGTACCCAGAACATCCTGGGTATCCTCGATATGCTGAAAGACGAAATGAACGGATACGCCAGCGAGGTACAGTTCAGATGGAAACTGATCGAGGCTGATTTCTGGTCAAGCGATCCGCATCGGGTCAAACGCGAAGCTTCCAAGTTATATTCTGGTTTAGCGGCACTGGTGATCGATCCGCTTTCACTGTATGACAGCAGTATTCGAGACAGGCTAAGCCTGCTGCACCGGGTCTTTGAGAATGAAAACGCTGTTATCATGGTACTTTCCCCGATTGAGATGCCAGGTGCTTACAACCATCTCCGCACGCTGCTGCGACAGATTACCGATCGCATCGATAGTCTGTATGAGCCTACCTCACAGCTTTTCACGACACACGCGAATTGTCATGTCAATGTGGGGGACGCCGTTGACATTAAACGCATCCTGCTCAGCACGCTTCGCCCTGCGATGAGCACCTCACGAGCAAGATCTCTTCACGGATACTTACGGGTGTAACGGGAGGCAGTGATGATTTTCACCTTCTACTCCTTTAAAGGTGGCGTCGGGCGTTCGATGGCACTGGCCAATGTTGCAGAGATCCTCTATCGTCGCGGACTGCGTGTCGTTATCGTCGATTGGGATCTGGAAGCCCCGGGCCTGGAAAAGTACTTCTTCACAGAAAGTGATGATGTGGCGATGATTCAGTCGCAGCCTGGTCTGATCGATCTGCTGCTTCGCTACAAGCGTACCTACCACAAGCTGGATATTGACGAAAGCGGGGAAACAGCCCAGATCGTTGCGCAGCTCAAGGCACAGCTTGACCCCATACAACCGCTGCTTCGGCCCATTCATGCACCCGAGGCCGGGCAAGGCGCGCTGTACCTGATATCTGCCGGGTTACAGTATGGCGACCATTTCTCCACGTATGCTCAGACGGTCCAGGGTTTCGATTGGGCAGAATTCTATAGCATGTACCAGGGCGAGGCTTTTTTCGAGTGGCTGCGTTCCCAGCTTCTGGACAAGGACGTTGCCGACATCGTCCTGATCGATAGTCGCACAGGTGTCACAGAAATGGGCGGCGTCTGCACCCGCCAGCTCGCGGACTGTGTGGTGATGCTGGTTGCGCCTAACGAACAGAATCTGTTGGGCACAGTCATGATGGCGCGCAGTCTGACACGCAGTGAGCTGAAGGAAACGCGGGGTGGCAAGCCGCTGCCGCTGATTTTCGTTCCAAGCCGTATCGAAGACAGCGAGGGTGAACTGCTGTCTCAATTCGCAAAGCGTTTTCGGGATGAACTCGTCCCGTTCGCATCCCCTTCGCTGGTCAAAGACATATTCCTGGATCTGAAGATCCGTTATGTGCCCTACTTTGCTTACATGGAGAGTCTTGCGGTTAATGACGCCAGGAACCCTGTAGCGGCTGATCTGGTGACCGCCTATGAGCGCCTGGCAGAGACGCTCTCCAAGGTTGCCCCTCCAGGCCATGCCCTGCGGCGTTCGTATCGTCCACAACAGGCCAGCGGGATCGTGGCATCCGAGATTCTGGTCACCGCCGGGCAGGAATCCCACAGAATGCAGCATTACTACCTGGGTGTGGAGCATCTGTTTGTGGCCATGGCACAGATACGCGGCGGCGTTGTTTCGCGCGTACTGGAACGACAGGGGATGACTGCACATTATGTTATCGAAGCAATCCGGCGCAAGTTTGGCAAGGGAGTCTTGCGCCAGCGCCAGTGGGCAGGGATGCCGAACTCTCCTCGCCTTGAAAAGATCCTGGAGATGGCATCGACACTCGCCCAGGAGAGCGAGCGCGATGCGGCGGAAGAGAAAGACCTGTTCCTCGCGCTGCTGATGGAACGCCGCAATCTGGTCGCCAGTGTCCTCAAGAATCTTGGCCTTGACCTCGACAGGCTTATCGAAATGACACAGCAAACCACGGTTCAGGAGGATCAATCGGCGTGGACGTTCCTGAGGATTGACTATGCAGAGACATATCAGGGAAATCAGCTTAGCAAAGATCAGGCTGTGATGCTCCGCCGTGTGTTTTTCGGCTACGCCAGAATTCGGATTCAGCGCAGACTGTCTGACGAAGCCGAGAGCAGCACCCTGGTCCTGGTCGTGCCGATCATGGCAGATGATCGCGTGGATGCACCTGTCGTGGTCAAGATTTCCGAGGTAGCGGAAGTTCTGGGTGAGTCGCAGCGGTACGAGCGCTACGTCCGCAATACGCTGCCGCCGCTTACAGCGCGTGTGGAAGGCAAACCCACAACCTCAGAGACCACAGAAATTGCCGCTGTGAAGTATTCCCTGATCGCCACAGATGATCAGATGCCGCGCACGCTCTCAGATCTGCTTGCGAACTGGTCTGGCGAGCAGATCGCTTCATGGCTCTATGACGTGCTCTACAAAAC
>CAZQIJ010000534.1:0-3223 GCA_964592955.1 uncultured Anaerolineaceae bacterium | reverse complement strand
GTACCCGGTAAGATTCGAACTTACGGCCTTCTGTTCCGTAGACAGACGCTCTATCCGCTGAGCTACGGGTACATTGTTTACATAAAGCTATGCTATCATGGCCGCCGGACAAGGTCAAGCCCGGATTTTGAATCCAGCAGAAGGCGTGCGTAACGTCACGCCTTCTGGGAAACCGCCCTAGTTACTCTAATTCCAGTACAGGGTTCGCATTCTCGCCTGTAAAGTTGTGGTCGGCCTGATAGCCTAACCGTTGAAGCGCTTCGCGCGCTGCATCGCGTGTCTTGTCACGTCCGTTAATGGCCAAAGCCCGCAGTGGGGGGATGGCACGTGGATCGCCGATTTTTCCGAGCGCTTCGGCAGCATAAAGCGGGGTTTGAAAGCCGGGTGCGTTCAGTGCCCGGATCAGGGGCTCCACTGCGCGCGTATCCTTAAGTTTGCCAAGCATAAGCGCTGCCCGCCCGCGGACGATTAAATCCTCATGTTCGTTCTGAACCGTCAGAATGAGGGCGCGAATAGCCTGATCACCACCAACCATACCAAGCTTCATGACCGCAGTACGGCGCTTATCTTTGTTGACGTCACGAAGATCGGCCAGCAGTTGCTTCACGACATTCGGATCAGGGTCTGGCATTTGGGTTACCTTTCAACTACAGGTGCGCCGTATCACCCGTTTGGTGTTAAGGATCTCTAAGCCAGATGCCCACAGCTTGAAGACCCCAGGTTTGCGACGCGCTGCCTATGATAGTTTTGCGGCAATTACGCCCAATTAAAAACAGTAAATTCTTAAATTTCGGTTACCAGCGAAATTGCCTCGTCACTGGTGCTGATCACAAGTTTACCATCATGAATACGACAAACACGATCCGCAAAACGTACGATCTCTGGGTTGTGCGTGGCCATGATCAGGGTCTTGCCCGCACCCCGTGTGAGTTCTAACAATAAGTTTAGCACAGTTTGGCCACTGGCTTCGTCAAGGTTTCCCGTTGGTTCGTCTGCCAGCACCAGGTCAGGTTGGTGAATGAGCGCGCGGGCAATGGCCACCCGCTGCTGCTCACCACCGCTAAGTTTATCCGGAAAAGTGTCTTCCCTGCCTTGCAGCCCCACACGCTCCAGCAGATGAGCGGCCAGGGTTTCTGCTGGTCGCCGCTGGTCGCCGCGCAGTTCAAGCGGCAGTGTGATATTTTCCAGCACGGTCAGGGTGGGGATCAGGTTGAAGAACTGAAATACGATACCGATATGGTCACGACGAAACACGGTCTGGCGGCGCTCATCCAGCGCGGTAACCTCGGTTCCGTTAATGAAAATCCTGCCGGAGTCTGGCTTGTCGATGCCGCTGATGAGGTTCAGCAGCGTGCTCTTGCCGCTCCCGCTTTTGCCAAGCATGACGAGGAATTCTCCGGTGAATATTTCCAGGTCTACAGCGTCCAACACCCGGCGTTCCCGTCCGCCTTCCGAAAAAGTTTTTGATAGTCCTCGCACACGCACAACTGCATCACGCGCCATCACTGCACTTACCTGCACCCAATCTCAAACTGCTACCAGTAAACCAGAATCCCTGCTGCGGCCACAACCTGTAACAAATCTTAACGAGGATGGTATCACGGGGAAATGAGGTGAGGGTGATAGTGTTAATGAATGTCCTTTAAGGGTTAAGGCTTCACAGCTATACTGACCCTCCTGACGAGTCTGATTATACCACAGTCAAGAGGCGTTATGAAGATCAATCACCGCCACACCTGGGACCTGACACCCCATGAAGCTGTTGCGCTTCAGCGAGAAATGGCTGCCAGCATTATCTATGACCAACCGCTGACACTGGATGCTGTGCAGTGGGTCGCGGGGGTGGATGTCAGCGTGAAGGGGGGCGAATCGCAGGCTGCGGTGGTCGTACTGGACTTCAGGACCCTGCAACCGGTTGAAACGGTGCTGGCGCGCCAACCCACACCCTTTCCCTACATTCCGGGGCTGCTGAGTTTTCGCGAAGGCCCGGCGCTGGTAGAGGCGTTTGAGAAGCTGGAACACGTGCCGGATGTCTTTATCTTTGACGGGATGGGTAGGGCACATCCACGCCGCATGGGTATTGCCGCGCACATGGGGCTGTGGCTGGAACGTCCGACGATTGGCTGTGGCAAAACCCACCTCATCGGCAGGTTTGAAGAACCGCCGCCGCATAAAGGCACTTATGCGACACTGACCGATCGTGACGAGGTCATTGGTGTTGTTCTGCGCACGCGCGATAACGTGAAACCAGTCTATATCTCACCCGGACACCGCATCGATCTGGCATCATCGATAAATGTGGTACTGGCATGCACCGGCCGTTACCGGCTGCCAGAGCCAATCCGCCAGGCACACAACGCAGCCGGCCAATTCACATAACGGGGTACGCAAGCGCATCCCTGGGTTTGGGGGCAGGTTTCTCGTTTTTAAGGACACCACACAGGCAGGGGCGAACCTGGGTGTGCGTCCCTTTGTGTGTTTCACCGCTATCACCGAAGGCACCCAGTTGTGAAAAGAACTTGGAAAACCCTGAGGACACTGCTATGCTACCACCAATAACGAAACCCCGGAAACAAGCGACATACCTATGCCCAAACGAACAGATATCCACTCCATTATGATTATTGGCTCAGGGCCGATCATTATCGGTCAGGCCTCCGAATTTGATTACAGCGGCGTGCAGGCCTGCAAAGTGCTGCGGGCGCAAGGCTACCGCATCATTCTGGTGAACTCTAACCCTGCAACGATCATGACCGACCCGGAATTCGCAGACGCCACCTATGTCGAACCGCTGACGCCGGAGCTGTGTGAACAGATCATTGAAACGGAACGACCAGACGCGCTGCTGCCTACCGTCGGCGGCCAGACTGCGCTGAACCTGGCGCTGGCCCTACAGGAACGCGGCACGCTGGAAAAATACGGTGTGGAGCTGATTGGTGCCTCTATGACCAGCATCCGGCTGGCAGAAGACCGCCAGCTCTTTAAGGATGCGATGGTCGAAATCGGCCTGAAGTGCCCACCGTCAGAGGTTGTGGGCAGCGTAGGCGATGCGCTGCGTGCAGGAGAGGCGATGGGCTACCCGGTGCTGGTGCGCCCATCGTTTACACTGGGGGGCAGTGGGGGCGGCATCGCCTATAACGCGCACGAACTGCGGCAGATTGCGGAACGCGGCATCAAGGCCAGCCCTGTCGGCCAGATTCTGATTGACATGAGCCTGCTTGGG
>CAZQIJ010000533.1:0-3228 GCA_964592955.1 uncultured Anaerolineaceae bacterium | reverse complement strand
CCAGCGCACCCTGCACCGCGGCCAGCGCCAGCGCGTCGCCACCGGTGCGCCCCAGCACCATCACCGGCAGCGTGCCGAAGTAGGTGAGCGCCGCGAACCAGTTGATCCCCGTCATGATCAGGACAAGACCTAACAGCCCGCGCCGCGCCAGGATAAAGCGCAGCCCTTCGCGCACTTCGCGCCACATCGTCTGACGTTCGCTGCGGGCATGCGACGGCAGCGGCGGCACGCGCACGGCGAACAGGATCCCGACCGCCACAACGAATGACACGATATCGATGAGCATGATGCCGTCAATCCCGGCCAACGGCAGCAGCAGCCCGGCCAGAAACGGCGCGGATACCTGCGCGGTGGACTGTGCCAGCGTCCGCAGTCCGCTCGCGCGCCCATACTGCGATTTCTGCACAAGCATCGAGGTCGCCGCGGTGAAGGCTGGCAGGTGGAACGCCTCGAACGCGCCGCTGGCCGCTTCTAACAGGTACAGGTGCCAGATTTCCAGGCGGCCTGCGCTGAAAAGGACGAAGATCAGCACCGTCATCAGCCCCGCGCCCAGGTCTGCGATCATCATCACGCGGCGGCGATCCAGCCGGTCTACCCACACCCCGGCCACCGGACTCAGCACCACATACGGCGCATAGGCAAAGAATCCCAGCAGCGCGATGGTGGTCGCGTCGCCGGTCTGTTCATACGCCCAGATCAGCAGGGCAAAGCGGGTCATGGCGGTGCCGGTCAGCGAGAGCAACTGCCCGAACCAGATCACAAGAAAAGTCTGCATAGCGTTTGGATCTCCTTTTGGGGTTCGCCACAGGCAGGCACAGTTCCGCCCTTGCGCAGCACGCGGTGCGAGGCAGCAAAAAACGGCTGTGACCTGCGCCACAGCCGTTTCGAACGTTTACAATTCAGTCATAGGTGAATTAATAAGCTGTCAGCGCGCGGATATGTCTCTGCGTGCTGCGCTCATTTCGATGTAGAAGGCGGCGAACAACGTCACGATGAACATACACCATCTCTCCCACGCCTAATGGAAGACACAAATCAAACACAACCCAGGTAGGGACGAGGCTTGCCTCGCCCGCCGTGCCTAATCATGCATTGAAAAGTTTTTGATCCAACTTTTTACAAAAAGTTGGCGGGGGGGTTGGGGGCAGCGCCCCCCAACCGCCTGCCTGAGTAGTTACGAGAAATGGTCTAATTCTTATTCTTGACCGTTTGCGGTCAAAAAACTGAAAAGTTTTTGATCCAACTTCTTACAAAAAGTTGGCGGGGGTTTTGGGCAGCGCCCCCCCAACCGCCTGCCTGAGTAGTTGCCATGCGTGTTCGTTTTGATTTCTCCAGAATGGACAAACCAAAACGAATACGCACAATCGTAAGGACGAGTCCCGCCGCGCCCGCCCCAAGATCCGGCGGATTTAAATGGGTTTGTCCATAAGTATACACGCTTCGCCCCCCGCAGAAAATAGCGGGTCGTTGCGCGTCCAGATCACCCTCACCCCCTCGTGCCCCCTGTGGCTTCGCGGTTCGTGAACCGACGCGCCCCTATGCCCCGCAAAACCTGCACCCACCCCACTTTACCCGCGCAACCATCGGCGATTCCTGCTACACTACTCCTGCACTCAATGCCATTGAGTCCTGTCTCGTCCCAGGGGCTTCTGTTCCCCCTATCGCCCGACCTAACTAGAATTCGGAGCGCACTCACCATGGAGCGCGATGCAGCGGAAAGCTATCAGCAGCAAACAATACGGACGGCCGCCGAACTGCGCACCGTCGCCACAACCTCAGAGATGCTGCGTCTCTCTCAGCTAGACCTACCGGAAATCGAGCGCATCACGCAGGAAGTGGCGCGGGTTGTCCCGGCGGGCAACGTCCCCGGCATGATCCTCGGCGGGCTGGCACGCATGGAAGGCCGCAAGGTGGATGCCAGCGACTCGCGCAAGTACATCGACCTGCTCTTTCGCGGCGTCAAGATGTCGATGGATATGGCCGTGCTGGGCGTCTTCTTCGCCGGGCCCGCCGCCGTCCTCTATGCCTTCCAGCAGATCCTGCGCCTGGCCGGTAAAGACCCGGACTCCGCCTTCCCGGATGGCACCTGGCAGTTCTACCTGGAATTTGCGCTGCGCGAAGACGCCGCCCGCCATGCCAACGAGACCACCGGCTTTCATGCTGCCCTGGACCAGGACCGGCTCAACCTGCCGGAAAGTGACCAACTGGCGGCCTGGATGCTGACCGCCGCCCACACCGTGCGCCAGCTCCCGGATATGCTGGCCAACGAGTGGCGCGAGCGTACCGTCCTGCGCCTGCTGGCCAGCGTGGCCGAAACCCACGCCCCGCGCAAGGCAGACGATTACCGCAGGCTGTATACCCAGTGGGAAGGCCAGCGCCCCTACAACCGCCGCTGGGAAGACTCGTTCGCCGTTTACCGTCGCAAAACCTTCGATGCCTTCTGGCAGCCGTATCTGGGTGCGCTGCCCGCCCGCGCGCGTGACGAATTCACGGCGCAACTGCGCGAGCAGGAGGCCGAACGCCTGCCCGCCTTTCAGACGCAGATGTCCTGGCTGGCCTACCTGAAACCCGAAGCGCACAACGAAGTGCGCGTGCATTACCCCTTCGGGAAGGCGCTCATCGCCGTCATTTACGCGCGGCGCTATTACCTGGTGCCGCTGGCAGACTGCATGGAGCTGAACTTCGCCCGCCATACCGCCGCCGCCATCCTCGCCAACCAGCCGCGCACCCTCCCCGCCGTCCTGGATGAGCTGCTGGTGGCCGCGCCCCGCAGCGAAAACAAAACCCTGCGCGCCGCTATGGACGCAGAAACGCAGCGCGAACTGGAATACCTGCGCCACGCGCCCATCATCATCAACTGGGACGAGGCCGATCTCAGCCAGCCGCTGGCCTACATCCGGCGCGGCAAACGCGGCATCGGCGATCATGCGCTGACGATCTTCCGCACGCGCCAGAGCATCGTCTTCGACCAATCGCACATCTTCTTCGATGGCACCTGGGGCGCAGCGATGAGCGAAATCATGACCAACGAGGCGGTCCGTTGGGCGGGGGCGCTGGTGGGGCACAGCCCCGCATCCGGCGCGCCAGTGGTAGAGGCCCCCTACAGCCCCGCGCTGCAAGCCCCCCCCAAACTGGTGAAAAGCCCGCCGCGCGGCACCCCCGAAGCCTGCGCAGAAAATACCGGCATCGCGCTGAAACCGGTTATCTCGCTGCGCAAACTGCTCAAAC
>CAZQIJ010000532.1:0-3240 GCA_964592955.1 uncultured Anaerolineaceae bacterium | reverse complement strand
GCGGGGGGGGGGGGGGGGGGGGGGGGGGGGGGGGGGGGGGGGGGGGGGGGGGGGGGTAACTACTGTGGCAGGCGGTTGGGGGGCGCTGCCCCCCAAACCCCCCGCCAACTTTTTGTAGAAAGTTGGATCAAGAACTTTTACATTTTTGACCATTTGCGGTCAACAATAATAATCTGACCATTTCTCACAAAAGGTATCGCAGCCTGAGCAGTTACGGCGCAAGCAAGTAGCGGCGGTTCGTGAACAGCCCGTGCGTGAACAGCCAGCCCAAATCGCGCGCATGGCGATGCACCCCTGCGATATATTTGGTAGGGACACCCAACGGGGTGGGACACCCAACAGGGTGTCTGCTGGGTTGGGTGGGCGGCGGGCGCGCAATTGCGCACCCTTACGTTGTGACGATTCCGCGAAACCGCCCTCACCCCGTGCGACATCAGACAAGCCTCAGTGTCTCATCCCGCTAGGCACACACCAGCACCACCGGCTGCCCCTCAACCTGGGTCAGCACGAGCGTGCGCTGGCCGCTGCCTTTCAGCTTAAGCTGTGCGATGAGCGTTTCCGGCGTCACGGGCGAACCACGCTTCTTGACCGTCACCTGGCCCACACCCCGCGCGCGCAGATACGCCCGCAGCTTCTTGACGTTGAACGGCATCCAGTCCAGGATTTCCCTCGCGCGCACCCACACAGTGTCCGGCGCAGCGTCTGCCGTGAGGTAGGCGATTTCCGGGTGAAGCATCCAGGCACCGAACGCCGCCGCCGCGTCCTGCACCAATCCCGCCCGCAGCAGCGCGGCGTCTGGTTCCAGCAGCCAGCGGCGCGGTGCGGAGCGTTCGCGCGGTTCGGGTGACTGTTCCCGCACCCAGCGGTACACCGTCTCGCCAGTGATCAGCACGGCGGCATACGGATACAGCGGCGGTGGGGTGCCCGGCTGGGGCAGGCAGAGCGTCGCCTCTTTCAGGTCGCCGTCCACCGAGAGGAATTCAACGCTGCCGCCATAGGGGGCCACCTGCGCCAGGTCTACCCCTGGCGACAGCTTCGCCGTGATGCGCGGGGCGTGATGGCCATGCCACGCGCGCACCAGCGACAGCGGCGGCAGGTAGCGTTCCACATCGTGGATGCGCTTGCCCTGCGCGTCGCGTCGTGCCGGATCATAGAAGATGAGGTCATAGCTGCCGGGGAGCGCGGCCTGCACATCGCGCACGTCAAAGCGCGCCGCCGGGACGTTCAGCCGCGCCAGCGCCACCCGCAGCGGGTCAATATCCAGCCCGGTCACATCGGCACCGCTCTGGGTGTAGGCCAGCGAATCTGCCCCGATGCCGCAGCAGGCGTCCAGCACGCGCAGCCCTGCGCTTGTGGCGCTGCGATACGCCCGCACGCGGGGATCGCTGGCCTGTTCCAGCGCGTCCCGCGTGAAGTACAGGTGTGCCGCATCCTGCCCGAATTTGTCCCGCGCTTTCACCCGCAGCCGCGCCAGTTCAACGGCGGCGCGGGCTTCTTCGGCGCGGTACGTTTTGCGCAGCCGGGTCAGCAGCGCCAGCGTGTTGTCGTCGCCGGGGTCTTCGCCCGCCACAGCCGCCAGCAGCGCCGCCCCTGCCGGACTGACGAGGAACGCCAGGTCTTCAAGCGTCATGGCGTGGCTTCACGGTGATGCGGTCAGCCTGTGACCAGCGCAATCGCCAGGCCATCATAGCCCTTGCTGCCCACCGTTTGCAGCGCGACGGCGGTCACGCGCGGTTCGGCGGCCATCGCGGCCAGCGCCTGGCGCATGCCCTGCACATTGGGATCGCTGCTTTCCGCCTCCATCACGTGGCCGCGCCGCAGCACGTTATCGACCACAATCATGCTGCCGGGCCGGGTCAGCTTCAGCGCCCATGCCCAATAGCCGGCGGTGTTGACCTTGTCTGCATCGATGAAGACAAAATCAAACGGCGGCAGCCCCTCCTGCGCCAGCAGCGGCAGGGTGTCCAGCGCCAACCCCAGGCGCAGCTCCACCCGGTCGCTCAGTCCTGCCCGGTCGAGATTGCGGCGGGCGACTTCTGCATGTGCGCTGTTGGCCTCCAGCGTGACCAGTCGCCCGTCCTGCGGCAGGATGCGCGCCAGCCATATCGTGCTGTATGCGCCCAGCGTCCCGATCTCCAGAATGCGCCGCGCGCCCATCGCCTGCGCCAGGATCGCCAGCAACTTCCCCTGGTTCGGCGCGACATTGATCGTCGGCAAACCGGCCTCAGCCGAGCTTTCGAGCGCGGCGCTCAGCGCGGCGTCCTCGTGTACCAGCAGGCCGTTCAGATAGCCGTCAACGGCTGTCCACTGTTCCTGTGTCATTCCCTGCTATCCCTTCATCCAACCCACTATGGGCTTTTGGCCTCATTCCACCTGCCGCCGCAGCGCTGCCTTGATGTCGTCCGGCAGTTCCAGCCACGAAATTCCCATCAGCGCCGCCTCCAATCCGTAAAGCGCGTTCAGTGTCACGTCTCGCGGTCGGCTCGCCTTCAGGCGGCGGTAAGCCTCCACGGATCCCAGCTCCGCCAGCGCTTCCGCCGTCGTGATGCCCACTGCTTCCAGCCAGACGGCGGTTTTCGGGCCGATGCCCTTCAGGCTGCGCAGGCTAGAGGGCATTGGCCACCACCAGCAGCAGGATGACCGCCCCGACCAGGATGCGGTATATTCCGAACGAGACGAAATCATGGCGCGCCACGTAATTCAGCAGCCAGCGGATGGACAGCCACGCCACCACCCCGGAAATCACCGCGCCGATGATCAGGTTGACCCAGTCCTGGGGCTGAATCTCATCCAGGCTCAGCAGCAGATCCAGCACTGTAGCGCCGCCCAGCACCGGGATCGCCAGATAGAACGAGAAGGCCGTCGCCGTCGCGCGATCCAGCCCGCTGAACAATCCGCCCAGAATGGCCGCCCCAGAGCGCGACACCCCCGGAATCAGCGCCAGCACCTGCACGGTGCCGATCATCAGCACCTGCCGCAGCGTGATCGCCGTCAGCGCGTGGGTGTCGTTATCGGCGGTGCCGCGCGCGCTGCGCTCTACGATGATAAACACAATCCCGCCCAGAATCAGCGTGATGGCCACGACCACCGGGTTGAACAGCGACTCCTTTACGAAATCCCGCGCCAGGAAGCCGATAATGGCCGCCGGTATCGACGCCACCACGATCCCCAGCCACAGCCGCTGCACCCCGGCATCGCTGCGAATGCTGCGCGCCTGCTGAAGCAGATCCGCGCGGTAAT
>CAZQIJ010000531.1:0-3243 GCA_964592955.1 uncultured Anaerolineaceae bacterium | reverse complement strand
CCCCCGGTTTGCCGGATGCGCCTCTGCCCGCACATCAAACCACGATCCGCCGCGCATCACCCGCGCATGACTACCGTCCATGTCTTCGCGTCCATCATCTGCAAGGTATGGGTAGCGGTAATCCAGCGACTGCCAGTTGCGCCCCCAGCGTGTAGAGGTCCATTCCCACACATTGCCGCACATGTTCAGCGCGCCACACCACGACGCAGCGCCGTCTCCCACATCCCAGGGGCGGCCTGTGCCAGCTTCTGCGCTGTTAACCCGTGCTGGCAGTTCAGCGTCGTGGGGACCCCGTGCCGCAGCTTCCCATTCTGCCTCGGTTGGCAGCCGCCAGGCGATCCTGGTTTCGCGCCGCAGCCATGCCGCAAAGGCGTCTGCCTCATACCAGCCAATGCCCACAACAGGCTGCAACGACCGATTGAAATCTGCATCCTGCCAGAATGCCGGTGTCGTTTCTGCCTTACCCTGAAGCCAGCGCCAGCCCATCGCTCGCCACAGCGCTTCGTCCCGGTAACCACCGGCTTCCACGAACCGCGCGAACTCTGCATTGGTGACGGCGGTCGCCGCAATGATAACTGCGGACAGTGCGACTTCATGCTGGGGCTGGCTTGCGGCGAACTGGCGCGATCCTAGCGGGTACCGTCCGGCGGGCACCAAACACACCTCCGTCGGCATGGTTTTGTCGTGCAGATTGCGGGTCATATGGTAGAAACTCCCGAAACTCGCTACACTCGGCGTTGTAAATTTCTTGAATGACTTAAGCACAGGATCATACCATGAGTGAAAAGTTTAAAGCACTGGATTCACATCTTCGAGAGCTAACCAACCTTATGAAAGTGCGGGGGCTGCTCGGATGGGATCAGCAGGTGCTGATGCCGCCGGGAGGTGTTGGCGCGCGCGCCGGGCAGATAGCGACGATTTCGCGCATCACGCACGAGCTGCTTACCAGCCCTGAAACCGCCCGCCTCCTCGAAGCCGCCGCCGCCGAGGTGGCAAATGCAGATTACGACTCGTACGAAGCGAGCCTGGTGCGCATCGCACATCTGGACTACGACGAGGCCACCAAACTCCCGGTCGATTTTGTCACCGAAATGGCGCGGGTGATCGCAGAAGCGCGCGAAATCTGGGCAAGCGCCCGCGCGCGCAGCGACTTTGCCTCCTTCCAGCCCACGCTGGAACGCATCATTGCGCTGAAGCGGCGCGAGGCCGATTACTACGGCTACAGCGAGCATCCCTATGACGCGCTGGTTAACCGCTATGAACGCGGGATGACCACCGCACGCATCCGGGCGATTTTCGACGCGCACCGTCAGCAGCTCGTCAACCTGGTCGCGGAAATCGGCCAGCACGAAGCCCGTGTGGATGACACCATGCTGCATCAGCGCTTCCCGGTAGAACAGCAGCGCGAATTCGCGCTGTGGGCGGTTCGTAAGATCGGCTTTGACTTCCAGCGCGGGCGGCAGGATGTATCGGTACATCCGTTTGCCAACAGCTTCGCGCGTGGCGATGTGCGCATCACGACCCGGTTTAACGAGGATTTCCTGAACCCTGCCCTGTTTGGCATGATGCACGAGGCGGGTCATGGCATGTATGAACAGGGCGTCGCGCCAGAGCTGGACGGTACAATGCTTGGTAGTGGCACATCGTTGGGTGTCCACGAATCGCAGTCACGCATGTGGGAGAATCTGGTGGGGCGCAGCAAAGGCTTCTGGCAGTGGGCGCTGCCCAGGCTTCAGGAAGTATTCCCGCAGCAGCTTGGCAGCACTGACCTCGACACGTTCTACCGTGCGATCAACAAAGTGCGGCGGCAGTTTATTCGCGTTGAGGCAGACGAAGCCACCTACAACCTGCACATCATGCTGCGCTTTGAGATTGAGGCGGAGCTGCTGGCAGGGCAGCTCGCTGTTGCGGAGCTGCCACGCATCTGGAACGAGCGTTTTGAGGCGGCCTTCGGCATCGTCCCACCCACCGATACCCTCGGCGTCCTGCAGGATGTTCACTGGTCAAGCGGGCTGGTGGGTTACTTCCCAACCTACGCGCTCGGCAACCTGCTCTCGGTGCAGTACTTCAACCGCGCGCTGCAGGATCACCCACAGATCCCGGACGAGATCGCCCAGGGCAAGTTCGACACGCTGCTCGCCTGGCTGAACACGCATATCCACCGGCACGGGCGCAAGTTCACTTCTGAAGAACTGACCGAGCGCGTGACGGGTACGCACATCGACCCCGCGCCCTACATCACCTACCTGACGGACAAATTCACCAGCGTCTACAACCTGTAACACCACTCACCGGTCATCCATGCCCGCCGCCACCAATGCCAGCAGCATGGGGTCGGCGGGTGTATAACCCGTTTGCGGCAGAAAGATCTGGGGGATAATCTCCCTCAGAAACTGCGCGCGCGGCACGTTCACACTGAACTGGTAATCGGTCATGAACAAATCCGGGGAAAGCGCCTGCCACACAATCTCCGGGTCTTCCCCGGCAGCCTGCCCTTGGCCGTACAGCAGCCAGTTTTCATCGACCAGCACACCGGGCGACGCGACCGCCTCGGCGCGATTAAGCCATGCTGACGGGTCTTCACCCTGCGCCTGGGCAATGATCGCGCGAACAACATAACCGGCTGGCCGCATAAGCTGCGGATCGGTGCCCTGGTCGGTGGCCATCTGCCACGCAGTCAGCGCAGAGTCCATATCCCCCGCCAATATCTGCCTGACCACTTCAGGTAATCCTTCCAGGTCTGCGGTGAGCGCCACATCCCGCCCAACAGCCGACTGTGCCAGCGCAGGGTGCAGCACAGCGCCATAAATCGAAGCCAACCCGGTGTAGGCGCGAAGCGATTCCTCGGTTTCACCCACTGCCTCCGCTGTCTGGGCCCACAACAGCACAATCTGCCACGACTCCGGGGCAAGCGCTGCCGCACGTCGCAGCGCCATCAGCGCGGTGTCCGAATCGCCAGACTGCCACAGCAGCGCGCCGTAATTGGTCCAGGCCGATGCGTTGTAGGGGAGTTGAGCCAACACAGCGCGATACGCCGCAATCGCAGGTTCGGGCGCTGCGCCGCGATCGGCAGCCAACCCATAGAAGAAAGCCTGCTGCAGCCGGTAGACCGGGAGCGCTGGATCAGCATCAATGACCGGTTGAAGCGATTGTGCGAGGGCGGTGAAGTCTGCGTCCGGTTCCGCCTGGCTGACCAGTGCAATATACTGGCGATAGATCCCTGCGCTCCACAGCCCGCTGGCC
>CAZQIJ010000530.1:0-3243 GCA_964592955.1 uncultured Anaerolineaceae bacterium | reverse complement strand
GGCGAGCGTGGCTACCGCCTGAGCGGTGGCGAAAAACAGCGTCTGGCGCTGGCACGCGTCATCCTGAAGAACCCGCGCATCCTGGTGCTGGATGAAGCAACCAGCAGCCTGGACAGCCAGTCTGAAGCGTTGATTCAGGATGCGCTGAAGAAGGTGATGCAGGGGCGCACGAGCATTGTCATTGCGCATCGTCTGAGCACGATACTGAGCGCAGACCAGATCTTTGTCATTGATCGCGGGCGGATTGTGGAGCAGGGCAAACACGGTGAGCTGCTGCAGCTTGGCGGGTTATATGCGCAGCTTTATGAAACACAATTCGGCGGCCAGCGCGAAACCGTGTAGGTGGGGCAAAGTTTACCCTGCGTTAACCCAAACAGACTTGTGTTTGTGGTGAGATGCACTACGATAATGATGCGCGCCGCGCACATCGTGCATCGCTGGCATTGTGCCAGAACGCAGCGCGAAAACCTGGCGCGAAAAGCCAGCGCGAAAACCCAGACTGAGAACCCGGATTGAGAATGCCATGACCGAGAACCGCTTTCTGATTGTTGGCCTGGGGAATCCCGGCACCAAATACGCCAGCACGCGCCACAACTTCGGTTTCTGGGTTGTGGACGAACTGGCGCGGCGACACAGTATTTCCGTCACCAGGACGGAGCGTAAGGCGCTGGTGGGCGATGGCACGATTGCCGGTCGGCGTGTGCTGCTGGCTAAACCGCAGACGTTTATGAACCTCAGTGGCGAGTGTGTGCGCCCACTGCTGGATTTCTACAAGATCCCTGTGGCGCAGTTGATGGTGATTGCTGACGATCTGGATCTGCCGCTGGGGGCGCTGCGGCTGCGCAAAACCGGAAGCCATGGCGGGCAGAACGGCGTGCGCAGCATTATTCAGCACGTCGGTACACAGGATTTCAGCCGGGCGCGCTGCGGTATCGGTCGCCCCCCTGGCAAAATGGACCCGGCAGCCTATGTCCTGCGTCCGTTTGAGGGGGACGATGCCATTACCGCGCAGATCGTGGTTGGCCGCGCAGCAGATGCGGCTGAAACATGGCTGCGCGATGGCATTGATGTGGCCATGACGCGCCACAACGGCAGCGTGGACGAACCGCAAAAACTCAAAGATCAACCGTAATGGGTGTGCAGGTACATCGCTGCTGTGCCTGCACACCCACCTGTCACATGTACCTCGCGCTGCGTTCGTCCCTGGAACAGTGCAAAAGACGCGCTATGGGATGGCCTCGGTGGGGGGCTGCCAACCGTATTCCCACCCCACCGCGTCAATATCACTGACCTGCTGCGTGATTTCCGTAATGGTACCGTCTATCTCTGCAACGAAGTGGCGGGAGTCGCTGGTCACCACATACACCGCGCTGCGATCCTGATTCCAGCGCACATAGGCCGGGCTGGAGACGCCGATGGGGATCTGTGTGATCTGTGTGCCATCCTGACGGTACATCCACAGCGGCCCCACCGGATCGCCGGGCCGCCCCAGCGCAAGCAGTTCCCCACTGTAGGGTTTGTCGTCATCCGGGCGCTGCGTCCCGTTCTGAAGCCACAACCCCTGGCTGGTGCCGTTGAGCATAATCTGAAGGTTGTCGCCATCGCGATCCAGCCAACCCAGCACCACCGGCCCGCCTTCGGGAGATCGCCCGCTGACGACCAGACGTCCATCGGGTGCCCAGTCCCCATAATCGTAATAGAAGACATTGGGACGGTTGTGGCGCACGGTTTCGTTGGTGGTGCGCGGCAGCGCAATCAGCCCGCCCCGGTCTTCTTCAAACAGGTGAACACCCATCAGAATCCAGTCGCTGCCGGGCGACCATACCACCGACCGCGCGCTGTAGGTTTGCGGTTCGCCGGCGCGCGTCACGATTTCGCACCCCGGCGGACAGCTTATGAGCATTTGCAGCGGCCAGATCTGATTCGGGGTGAAGTACCACACACCGTCATCCGGGCTTCGCGCTGGATTTCCTTCGGTATTAATGACAAACGCGATGTGCTGGCCATCCGGTGACCATGCTGCATCGGTCACGATATCGTTGTTCTCGGCCAGCGTCGGCGGGATAAAGTCAAGGAACGGAGATACGTTCATCCGTGCCGGGTTTGCGTTTTCCATTGTGAAGAGCAGGCCAAGTGCATCCGTCATCACATAACGGTTGGCATAGGCCGGGTTTCGCACAAGTACCGTTGGGTTCGTCACGCCGCCAGTCTGGTTGAACGGTTCAATGCCGATGGGGTCGCTTTGCAGCAAATAGGCCTCTGCCGACCCAATCACAGGCGGCAGCGTGACGACCACATTGCGCGCCACCGTTGGCGTCGTGCTGATGGTGGGCGCTGCGGTTGACGCCGAAACCGGTACACCTTCTGCCGCATCAATGCGCGCGTTGATAATGCCAGCCAGAGATTGCAGCGTGGTTTCGGCGACCCCGCGGTCAGTGCCTTCTGGCGTGGCGACAATCACCGCGACGACATAGCGCCCATAGGGATATTCGTAGATGTAGCGTGCCTGGCGACACGCCGGGCCGGTTTCGAATATCCGGAACAGGTTGCTTTCGCCTGGTCTTGCCAGTTGAGAGTCCGTCACAACTTCCCAGGCGAAGAGCTGCTGGTACAGGTTGAGCACTGTGATATCGACGACCAGACCCTGAGCGCTGAATTCATCGCCGGTGAGCCTCAGCCAGCTTCCCAGCGCACTGATGGAAAGCCCGGCGCAGTCTGGCGCGCTGAATTCTGAAAGCGCTGTCGCCGTCACACCGTTGTTGGCATAGGCGATGGTCAGGGACTGGGCCTGAGGATTTCCCGGATACTGCTCTGACCACAATGTGCCCTGCTCGGCCAGGGTATAGCGCCCGTTCTGCGGGTTGGCGAGCGTGAACAGGCCGCTGCCCGGAAGTTCGCTGGCCTGCAGCCCAAGCGCGCCCAGATCAGCCGTTGCCTGGCTGACATCGGCGGTGGGTGTGGACTGAAAGACGTTGATCGGAAGGGTGGGCACAGCGGTAGTCTGTGCGGTGCTGTGGCCGGTGATGCCTGCAAAGAGCAGGGTTATGAGGATGAATACGATGCATGTGATTCGTGCTGTGGCGATTGCTGAGTGCCTGGCTGTATCGTTCAAAGTGGATTCTCCCGGTTGAACGCTTAATGTCACCTCTACTATAGCGGACATCGCGCCTTGCGCTACATGAAGCGGATCGATGCGCGATGAGGGTGCATGCGGATTTTGGGGCGGGAATCGTGTTTTCCGGG
>CAZQIJ010000529.1:0-3246 GCA_964592955.1 uncultured Anaerolineaceae bacterium | reverse complement strand
AATCACCGCCATGATCAGCCCGGCTGTGTCTTTGACGACCAGCAGTCCCACAACAATTAACGCGATACCGGCAAGAATGCGGATGCCGCGCCCCATAGGGCCAGCCATGAACTTTGCAAATGCCATCGTACTAACCCCTAAACATTGTGCTGCATTCGCAGATATCACGAGTGTACGGTACAAAAGGTATCTGAAACCAGACACAACTGCTTATCGATTGCCATAAGTCTGCCTTATGGATCAATGCTGGTGTAACTGCTCCGGTATCTTTGCCCCCCCCCTAAATCCCCCACGCAGGGGGAAGGGGACTTTCTGGCCTGGGATTCACCCGCTTCGCCCCTCAGTGGGAGAAGGGGGCAGGGGGGATGAGGGGATGAGGGGAATGAGAAAGCGCCACAGGCGTGCATCCTGCAGACACAGCATCAGAAGCCTATCGAATACGAAGCGAAACCAGAGGAACCGCGATGAACTGGACGGAAGCTAAAGCACTCATTGACCGCAGCGGCAGCGTTGCGATTGTGACCCATTCGTCTCCCCCGCCGGATGCAGATGCAGTCGGGTCGGCAGCAGCGGTGGCGGAATTGGTGCGCCAGATGGGCAAGCAGTACCGCATCTTTCTCGATGTCAGCCCCGCGCAGGATTTCGCATTCCTGGCATCTGAGTATGACATTCATACCGGCGCGCCCGACACTGCGGGATACGACTGTGTGGTCTTTACAGACGCCAGTGATCTGCGCGTGACCGGGCAGGCTGGCGCGGCCTTTCACGCCGCTGGGCTGCCCACACTCGTCATTGACCATCACGCCACGAACAGCGGCTACGGCACCATCAACCTCATCGACGCGCAGCAGACTTCTGCGTGTGAGCTGATCTACGACTGGATACAGGCCATCGGGTTTCCCGTGGATGTGCGGCTGGCAACCGCGCTGCTGACAGGCATTGTGGGGGATACGCAGGCGCTGCGGGTGGGCAACATCACGCCAGCACTGTTTCACAAAATCGGCGTGCTGCTGGCTGCCGGGGCGGATTTCAGCATGATCGTCGGGCAGGTGATCACGCGTAAGCCGCGCGGCCTGCTGAAGCTGAAAGGGCGCGCCCTGGCCAATGCCCGCACCGAGCGCGGTGTGATGTGGACGGCACTGGCGGCCAGCGACTATGCCGGTTTGCCGCTGCAGGTGGGGGACTCTCCAGATGTCGTTACAGAGATGCTGTCTGAAGACGGCGTGCGCGTTTCGGCGACGTTCATCGCGCACGCGACAGGCGAGATTAAGGTGTCGATGCGGGCAAAACAGGGGCACGACGTGGCGCGCATCGCCGCACAGTATGGGGGCGGGGGCCACAAACAGGCCGCCGGCTGCACATTGAACGGCCTGACGCTAGAAGCGGCGCAGGCACAACTGGTGCCCCTGCTGCAAACCGAAGCCGAGCGCATCACTACATGAAACGCAGTTTGTTGATGAGACGCTGAACGGCGCTTCGTTTGGGCGAGCTGAGCCGCTTCACTTCCAGCAGGTAGTTCAGGCGCTCCATTTCTGACATGAGAATGCTGTGGTGGACAAACTCGCCGTTCACCTGATAGAGGCCGTTGCCCACGTAAAAGACTTTCGCCTCGTGATCATAGACGTGTTTGAACACGCGTTTGAATTCACGTATGATCTGGTCAGGAGAAAGCGTTGCTGCACTCATGGTTACTGCCCTGCGACCTGGAATTACAGTCGTTATACGTTTACCTACTTCGTAAGCATACACGGACCTTTACAGAATTCACAAGGTACTGTGGTACTACAATGTTGCCCCGGAACCGAGGTTGCAACAGCTTTCAAACCGGGCTTAGCGTTACGTCACAGGCCGGGTTGACGCAGCGTTGTTTATGCTGCAAAGCATTTCAGTGGATGCGTCTTGTGTGCATAAGGTTGTTGCAGACAAAAATGAGCCACCGATCTGGGCGCGCGATGACACTGCCCCGCCCTTACAGGTGATCGATTATTCTGTGACTGTTCGTGTAGAAATGAATTCGTGTAGAAATGAAAACGAACACGAATAATTATGCACGGCGGACGAGCGGGCGGTTCACGAACCGCCCCTACGCTTTCCCCTCAACCCGCCTGCCCCATTCTCCCACTGAGGGGCGAAAGGGGTGAACCGCAGGCCAGAACGTCCCCTCGCCCGTGCGTGGGCGAGAGCGGATATAGGGGCGAGGGGGCAAACCTACCTGAGCAGGTACGTCGCATTAAGGACGGCGCTTGCGGGCAGCTTTCAGCGCTGCCGCTGCCAAGAGGATGGCCCCCGCCGCCAGCCCCCATCGCAGCCCGCCCCACACAGGTTCGCCCGTACTGGGCAGGCGATCCACCCGGAAGACAGCCGCCTGCACGCACTGCTCGCGGCGCTGCTGCGTGGTTTGCAGGCAGGCATTATTGGCAATGACCGGTTCCCCCAGATAATCCGCACCCACGCGGGTAATCACCATCAGGGTCACAGCATCCAGGGCACCGAGGGCTGCCAGTTGGTACGTGATCTGGTTTCCGGCGGTGCGCACAATGCCCCGGCTGGCGCGCGCGGTGAGGATTTCAAGGCCATCAGGGATGCGGTCAGTAATGCGGATGCCGGTTGCGGGGCTGGTGCCGGGGTTGAGGAGTTGAATCGTCCAGGTGACCTCTGAACCGGCAGCGACAAATGCCGGGGCAGCGTACTTGACGATGTAGGGTTGATCAAAGGTTATGTCTGGCAGATTGGCCGAGCGCACTGTCGAACGGCTCAGTACCGGGTCCACACCCAGCGACTCCAGCACCAGTTCGATCTGTCTGCTCGCGCCCCCTGCCAGCAGGCCGAGGTTACAGGTAATGGTGGCCTCTGTCTTGCGGCATACCGGGTCACTTTCAACCAGGGTGACCTCAGACAGGAACTGCTCGACCAGGACGGCATCGGACAGCCCATCTGCTGACTCGTTGTTGATGGTGATGCTGATTGTGATCGTGCCATCATCGCTTTCATCGATGGTCCTGATGATCTCGATGGGCGGCACAAGAGTGGGCAGCGCGCCCGTTGCGGTCGCAGTCTGCGCGGGACTCGCTGTCAGAATCGCTGTTGGCACAGCAGTGCGCACGGCGGTACTGGTGGGGATGGGCGCTGCCGTGTTCGACGGCACCGGCGAGGGCGTCGCGGACGGAAGTGGAGAAGGCGTCGCGGACGGCACCGGCGAGGGCGTCGCGGACGGCACCGGCGAGGGCGACGGGCTGTGGGTGGGGG
>CAZQIJ010000528.1:0-3259 GCA_964592955.1 uncultured Anaerolineaceae bacterium | reverse complement strand
CGCGACAAAGTGGTTTTCATCCCCCTCGCCCAGCCGCGCAGCGACGTTGGGGAGAGGGTGAACGAGGGGGTGAGGGCTTGACCTGCCAAAACATTGAAATGCATCCCCGGCTGACGGGCGCATGACCCTTGAAACCGGGCACTGTTACGCGTATCTTAAAGCGCGTAAACAACACACCGGGTAAACCACCTATGGATTCTCCAGTAAAACCCAATGACAATCCCAATGTCGTCAACAACACTGTCGTTGACCTTGTCGTCGAGCTGCCCATTACGGGCATGACGTGCGCCTCGTGCGTGCGCAACGTGGAGCGCGCCCTGAACAAGACCGAAGGCGTCAGCGCGGCGGTGGTCAACCTGGCCACCGAACGCGCCACGCTTCATTATAATCCGGGCCAGATCCGGCTGCCGGATCTGGTCGCGCGCGTGGAGCAGGCCGGGTACGGCGTGGCACAGGGCACGTATGATCTGCCCATCACCGGCATGACGTGCGCCGCGTGCGTGCGCAATGTGGAGCGCGCCATCGGCAAAGTGCCGGGCGTGCTGGGGGTCAGCGTCAACCTGGCCACCGAACACGCCACCGTGACGTATCTGCCGGGGGCTGTGGGCCGCAGCGATGTGGTGAAGGCGGTGGAAAAATCGGGCTATGGCGTGGTCGATACCGCCAGCGCCGCCGCCCCAGAAGACGCAGAACAGGCCGCGCGCGACGCCGAACGCCAGCGCCAGCAGCGGATGCTGATTCTGGGTGTCATCTTCACGCTGCCGCTGTTCGTCCTCAGCATGGCGCGCGACTTTGTGATGCTGAGCGCGGCGCAGACGATGGGCCACACGGTGCAGGCTGGCATGGCCACCGGCGGCCCGCTGGACTTCCTGCTGTGGCCGGGATGGCCGTTCGTGTTTGGGCTGCTGGCGACGCCGGTGCAGTTCATCGCCGGGCGGCAGTATCTGGTGGGGGCGGTTAAGGCCGCGCGCACCGGCAGCACCAATATGGATACGCTGATCGCGCTGGGGTCATCCGCCGCATATTTCTACAGCGTCGCGGTGCTGGCCGGGACGGTGCTGGGCATCCCGGCGCTGATGGGCCACGTCTACTTTGAAACCTCGGCGGTCATTATCACGCTCATCACACTGGGCAAGCTGCTGGAAGCGCGCGCCAAGGGCCGCACCAGCCAGGCCATCAGGGCGCTGATGCAGCTCACCCCCAGGACCGCGACCGTGCTGCGCGACGGCGAAGAAGTGAGCGTGGCGGTGGATGCGCTGGCGGTGGGCGATCGCGTGGTGGTGCGGCCTGGCGAACGCATCCCGGTGGATGGCGTGGTGACCGAGGGGCGCTCTGCGGTGGATGAATCCATGCTCACGGGCGAGAGCCTGCCTGTGAACAAGGCGACCGGCGCAGACGTGATCGGCGGCACCATCAACAAGCAGGGGCGGCTGGTGGTGGAGGCGGCGCGCGTGGGCAGCGAAACGGCGCTGGCGCAGATCATCCGGCTGGTGCAGGCGGCGCAGGGCAGCAAAGCGCCCATCCAGCGCGTGGCAGACCAGGTATCTGGCGTGTTCGTCCCGGTGGTGATGGCGCTGGCCGCGCTCACGTTCGGCGGCTGGCTGATTGTCGGCCAGGCCGGGTTCACACAGGCGATGATCCACGCGGTGGCCGTACTCGTCATCGCCTGCCCGTGCGCGCTGGGCCTGGCCACGCCCACCGCCGTCATGGTGGGGACGGGCAGGGGCGCGGGGATGGGCATCCTCTTCAAGAACAGCGAAGCGCTGGAGACGGCGCGGCGGCTCACGCTCGTGGCGCTGGATAAAACCGGCACCCTCACGCGCGGCCAACCCGCCGTCACAGACGTTTTTGCAGCGCCAGGGTTCGGCGAAGACACGGTGCTGCGGTTGGCCGCCAGCGCCGAACGCGGCAGCGAGCACCCGTTGGGGCAGGCCATCGTCCGGGCGGCACAGCAGCGCGGGGTTACGCTCAGCGCGCCGCAGGGCTTCGCGGCGGACTCCGGGCGCGGGATTCAGGCGGAGGTCGATGGCCAGACGGTGCTGGTGGGCAGCCCGCGCTACATCGCAGAGCAGATCCCGGCGGCGCACCCGCTGGCCGACCGCGTGGCGGCGCTTCAGCAGCAGGCGCGCACCGCAACCCTGGTGGCGGTCGATGGCCAGGTTGCCGGGGTCATCGGCATCGCAGATACGCTCAAGGAAAGCTCGCGCGAGGCCGTCGCCATGCTCAGGGCGCTGGGCCTGGATGTGGTCATGATCACGGGCGATAACGCCGCGACCGCGCAGGCCATCGCCGCCGAGGCCGGCATCACGCGCGTGCTGGCAGAGGTGCTGCCCGGCCAGAAGGCAGACGCGGTGAAATCGCTGATGGGCGAAGGCCGGTTTGTGGGCATGGTGGGCGACGGCATCAACGACGCCCCCGCGCTGGCACAGGCGCATGTGGGCATCGCCATTGGCACCGGGACCGATATCGCGATGGAGGCGGCAGATGTGACGCTGATGCGCGGTGATCTGCGCGGGGTGGCGCAGGCCATCACGCTCAGCCGCGCCACGATGCGCACCATCTACCAGAACCTGTTCTGGGCGTTTGTGTATAACATCATCCTCATCCCGGTAGCGATGGCGGGGCTGCTGGTTCCGGCGCTGGCGGCTGGCGCAATGGCGTTCAGTTCCGTGTTTGTCGTCCTGAATTCGCTTCGGCTGGGAAAGCCATCGTCCCTGCAACAGAAGGCTCACGAGACAGATGCGCTTCGTATGTCTCACCGTTTCTAATTCATTAAGATTGCGTAGAAAATTACTGTAATTTCGGGGCAGTCGTGTGGAGGATGTTGGGTTTCCAGGTTTCACTAACCATAAACGCTTGATAGAGGGCAGGCTGCATCAGTCCATTGAGGTGAGATGTCCTTGCCCCCTATCGTGTAAGCCGGTCCAGATTATCTACCGCTTTTCCAGATATCAGCCCTGGGGCATGGGTGGCACCATGCCTAACTGCTGTATCATCCCAAATGAATCGCTCTCCACCCAGTGTTCGACGAATTTCCCATCTTTCACGCGGAAAATGTCGATAAATGTCCACTTCAGATACTTGCCACTGGCTGGCAAGAACAGGAAGTTCCCCTGGTGTGTTCCTTCCGACTGCATGTAGTGACAGACGAATTCATCATCCGCAATGACTTGAAGAGTCGTCGCCTTATGGTCAGGGAACGCTGCCCACTGCATTTCAAAGAACCAGCGCACCCCATCGCGCCCTGGCGGCATCTGCG
>CAZQIJ010000527.1:0-3270 GCA_964592955.1 uncultured Anaerolineaceae bacterium | reverse complement strand
GGCCCCACATGCGCCGCCAGCCGAGACGCTGATCCCGGCAGCGGCATCAGCAGAGCCGGTGACCTCAGAGGCGCTGCCAAACCGCCCACTGACCGAAGACGAACGGCGGCAGATGGCGGCGATGGAGGCCCAGCGCGTTCGCCGCATCAAGCGCCGCCAGGAAAAACGCAGACGCCACACCGTCAGCGTTCTGGGCGGCGTGGTGCGCTCGTTCCTCCTCATTATTCCATCCGCCATCCTGATGGCCACCATCTTCTCCTGGTGGACGAACCCGGAATTTCTGCGCGAGGAAACCCGCCAGGATATTCAGAGCGCGCTGGTTAATACGCTGCCCACGCAGCTACCGACTATCGTCCCGACCCCGAACTATCTGCGCCGCATCGGCATTGTGTCTGGCCATCGCGGGCGCGGGCAGGAAAACCCCTACGATCCCGGCGCGGTGTGCCCGGACGGCCTCACCGAAAACGAAATCAACTTTGCGGTGGCCACGCGCGTGGTGGTGGAACTGCGCAGCCGGGGTTACAGCGTGGAGCTGCTCGAAGAGTTTGACCCGCGCCTCAACGAGTATGAGGCCGAGGCGCTGGTGTCGATCCATGCCAATGACTGCACCGATTACGGCGCAGGCGGTACCGGCTACCTGGTCTCGAATTCTGCCGCGCGCGGCGAACGTATGCCAGATGCCGTGCTGCGCGAATGCCTCGCGGAGCATTATCAGGCTGCCACCAACCTTACGCGCCACCAGGGCCTCACGCGCGATATGACCGACTACCACATCTTCCGCGAGATCAGCATCGAAACACCCGGCGTCATCATCGAACTGGGGTTCATGAACCGTGACCGTGACCTGCTTACCCAGCGCCCAGACCTGCTGGCGCAGGGCATCGTCGGCGGTATTCTGTGCTTCATCGAGCCAGAAACCCAGCTCACCGTAACGCCGCCACAGGTGCCCACAGTCCCCATAGCCACACCCACCCCCGGATTGTAAAATAGCGTAATGCACGGAAATGTCTTTAAGGAACTTACTGGATGTCTGCCAAAGAACTCGTTATGTACACCCGCACCTCAGGCTGCCCGTTTGTCAGCATCGCCAAACGGGTTCTGCACGAACACAACATCAGCTACCGCGAAGTTTTCATCGACAAAGACGACAGTGCCAGGCAGCGCCTGCTGGACTGGGTGGGGTTCCTCTCTGTGCCCACCCTACTTGTCGCCGATCCGGGTGACGTGCTGCCGGTGGAGCCTCCCGCGCATCTTGAGCCTGGCAAAAGCCCGCGCGGCATTGATCGCGGTGTCATGATCACCGAAGCCAGTGCGCATGAACTGCTCGCCTGGCTGCAAAAGCACGACTTTGTCGCCGTCACGCAGGGCTAAGCGCGCCGGTGGCGCATCGCACGCTCCACCCTTCCCCCAGGCCGCTGTTCCCCACCGGTTGGCAGCGGCTTTAGCAGCTTTCCACAAACGCCCGCTTAGACAAAGTGCCTAACTCTGGCTGGATGTTGGCTGAAATTACTGACAGCGACCCGGCATTCCGCGCGCACCTGGCCCGTGTTTTGCCACGCTTTGTCATGAATCCACATAAAGCGCGTGCCACATTTCTTGTCCCCTGCTCTGCCACAACCCCTGCCGCGCTCTGTACACTGTGGGGGTATTCAAGAGACAGGAAGGTAAGCATGAACAAGAAGACATCGCGTGTGTGGAAACGCCTTATCGTTCTGGCCGTGTGTACGGTGCTGCTGGCCGCATTTGGCACGACGGTTTCGCTGGCGCAGGACGCCACCGCCGCCCCAACGATGGACGACATCGCGGCACTGAAGATCGGTATCGACACGACCTGGGTCATGCTGACGGGGTTCCTGGTCTTCTTTATGCAGACCGGGTTTGCCATGCTGGAAGCTGGCCTCGTGAGCCAGAAAGGCGTCGTTAACGCGCTGCTGGAAAACTTCATTGACGCCGGTCTGACGGCGCTGGTATGGTGGGTGGTCGGCTTCGGCATCGCCTTTGGCACCAGCAGCGGCGGGCTGTTTGGCACGTCGCTCTTCATGCCTGGCACAGCAGAGATGGGGCAGGCTTTCGGCACGTTGAATATCACCGTGCTGACCATGTTCTTCTTTCAGTTTGCGTTCGCAGCCACCGCCAGCACCATCACCACCGGCGCGATGGCCGAACGTACCGACTTCATCGGCGACCTCATCTACAGCGCCCTGATTGCGATCTTCATCTATCCGGTGATCGTGCATTGGGTGTGGGGCGGCGGCTGGCTGGCCACCCAGGGCTTCTACGATTTCGCCGGCAGCACTGTCGTCCACACCGTCGGCGGCGTCATCGCCCTCGTGGGCGCGATTATGCTTGGGCCACGTCCTGGGCGTGTGTTCGGCAAGGTTCCCGCGCCGCATAACCTGGGGCTGGCCACGCTGGGCACCATGATCCTGTGGTTTGGCTGGTACGGCTTCAACCCCGGTTCAACGCTTGGCGCGGTGGGCCAGGGCGCGACGATTGGCCTGGTGACGCTTAACACCACACTGGCGGCGGGCGCTGCGGCCATGTCTACCATGTTCTTCGTCTTTGCCCGCACTGGCAAATGGGATCTCTCCGCGACCCTGAACGGGTCACTGGCGGGGCTGGTGGGGATCACGGCGGGCTGTGCCTTCGTAACCCCGGTCGGCGCGCTGCTGATCGGTGTCACGGCGGGTATCCTGGTCATCCTGGCGGCAGATGCGGTAGAACGGGCCAAAATCGATGACGCGGTTGGCGCGTTCGCCGTACACGGGGCCTGCGGCATCATGGGCACGCTGGCCATCGGCTTTCTGGCGGATTCTACCCTCACCACCTTCGGCGCACACGCGGGCAAAGCGGGCCTGCTGATGGGCGGCGGCGTGGATATCCTCATCACGCAGCTCACCGGATCGCTGGCAACTGTCGCCTATGTGGCCGTGACTGCCGTGCTGATGTTCGGCGCGCTTAAGGCGGTCAATCGCCTGCGCGTGGCCAGGCGTGCGGACGAAATCGGCATCGATGTCTATGAGCACGGCGCGAGCATCTGGCCGGATGTGCTGCCGCTGCCCGAAGACCTCGTCATTGACGGCACCCCCAAAACGGCCCCCGCTGTGGGAGACTGAAACGGTAGTACCCCAACCGATTTTGTAGTAGTGAGCGGGGCGTTTTATGCGCCCCGCTTTGTGTTCGGGTTGAATTTAACCCCCGGCGGCGCAGCCGCCGCGCCAGTGCCCCCACAACCACCAACAGCGCCGCGCGCACAGGCCACACCCACGC
>CAZQIJ010000526.1:0-3275 GCA_964592955.1 uncultured Anaerolineaceae bacterium | reverse complement strand
GTATACAACCGCGCAAGTCGCCACTACGAATGGCATTTGGTGGTAGACGATGGGATAGAAGTCCAACCGACTGCCGATACCGGAATTGCGGCTAGCGACTTAGGCCAAATCCATCCGGCTACGATCACGGACGGAACAGAAGCGGCGGTTATATCCTGCCGTCAACTGCGTTCGCAAAGCCAGCATACCGCTAAAAATCTTGCCAGTTTGCAGCAGAAGCAGTCCCGCCACAAAAAAGGTTCACGGCGCTGGAAACGACTGCAACGGCGTAAGAACCGCTTCCTGGCAAAGCAGGAACGCAGGCGGCGGGACATTGAACACAAGGTTAGTCGGGGAGTGGTCGATTGGGCGGTTGAGCATCAAGTCGGTACGCTGGCAATTGGCGACGTGCGCGATGTGGCTGATGGCAAACGTCTGAACAAAAAGAGCCAGCAGAAAATATCCAACTGGTCGCATGGCAAAATGCGAACCTATATCGGCTACAAGGCTGAGGCGGTGGGTATCGCGGTTGTAGACAATGTAGATGAGGCGTACACGTCGCAAACCTGTGCGTGCTGCGGCAATCGGCATAAACCGAAGGGGCGGGTGTACACCTGTCCGGCTTGCGGTTCGATTGTGCATCGAGATGTACAAGGCGCGGCGAACATCCTGTCACGCTTCCTGTACGACGAACTGGCAAAAGTGCCAGTGGTAGCACCCAAGTATCGTCACCCCGTTCTACGGGGCAAGCGTAGTTCGCCTGGACACGGCGCAAGTAGCTCGGAGGTCAGCCATGCCTAACCAACGAGAAGCTGCGCGGCTTCAGCCGCAGCAGAGTGTCACAAGTGGCCAAACGGGTACAGGCGCGTGAAAACTTCCCAGGGCTGCACGCAGGTCAGAAGGGGGAGGGCAGGCGGGGGCGCAGCATGGGTAGCGAAGGCACGGCGCACCCGGCAGCAGGAGTTTCGCGCGAAGGCGGGTGCGCCTCGCGGGTGCTGGCGCGCCGCGCATGGATCTTTCCCACCAGCGTGGACTACGCGCGCGTTTGCAGGGCCGCCACCATCGCCGCCCATACCCCATACATGCGCGCCCCTCGGCCAGTACCGTTTTCGGCATCCGCATATTCCGGGAATCCCGGCACCTGCAGCAGCCGCCGCGCCAGATGATCGCTCAGGGCGCGCAGCGTGTTGCCCTGCACCAGCAGCGACTCGCCAAAATGCTGTGCATAGTTATCCAGCGCCTCAACCATGAACCAGTTCACCAGCGGATGCACCGCGCCGCACCACGGGTCATCCGGCGTATACTCCACCGTGTATTCCGTGCTGCCCAGGCGGATCTCATACGGGCGGTGCGCCTGGCTTACAGAACGCAGCCCCACTGGCGACAGAAATTCGTCTGGCGCGAAGAGTCGCGTCAGCACCCGTTTAAGCCGTTCTGCCGTCATCACGGCCAGCCGGTAATGGCCATCTTTGCCGGGGCTGGTGAGCGGCAGCAGCCGGTTGATGAGATCCGGGCGCTTCTGCATGAACCATTCCAGGCGCTGTTGCAGCCTGGGGTGGGCGCTAAGCTGTTCGGGCGATACCGTTTGCACAGCCAGCAGCGGCACCATGCCGGAATACGAGCGCAGCTTAAGGCGCAGCGACGAATCCCCCATGTGCAGCACATCGTAGAAGAAGCCATCGCCCTCATCCCACAGGGCAACGCCGTTATCGTCCAGGTTGAACAGGCCGTTGGCGCAGTAGATGAAGCGTTCCAGATAGCGCACCGCCAGCTTCTCGTAATTGTCGTGCAGCGCAGTCAGCCTCAGCGCGATGTCCATCATGTGCAGGCTGTATAACGCCATCCAGCCGGTGGCATCCGCCTGGGTGAGCAGGCCCGGCGGCGCGCTGCGATCAATGGGACTCAGCCCCGGCATCCCCAGCGAACCGCCATCGAATACCGAGTCGTGGTCGCGTTCGTTAAAGCGCATCCACCAGGTGAAGTTGCGGCGCAGCGGTTCAAAGCACTCTTTCAGGTAAGCCAGGTCACCCGCATACAGCCGCAGCGCCGCCCATCCCAGCAGCGGCGGATGACGCCTGCCTGGCGCGTTTTCGCTGTCTGGCATCTGCCCGCTGGGATGCATCAGTTGCAGCAGCCGCTCGAACTGACGCTTGGCCAGCGCCGGGTTCAGCCTGGCCGTCGCGGCGATCTCCACACTGGTTTCCAGCGCAGAAACGTAAGGCTGCGCCCATTTGTCCCCCACCGGGAACACCGCTTCGGAATTCAGGTGCAGCCACGCGTGTTCGCGGCGGCGCTCTGCTGGCGCGGCACACCCGGAATCGCCCTTAGACCAGCGCCGCATGTTGAAGTGGTAGAACTGCTGGTTCCACAGCAGCACCGCGCTGGCGGTCCGGGTTTGCGGCATGGCCGCGTAAAATTCGTTCGTCTCGCGCAGGCGCTGGTTAAAGATGAGGTCGAAATTGTCAAACGGCGCGTGATGCGGCAGGTTGGAGAAGCGCACCCGCACCGTAAACGTGCAGCCTGCCCCCAGCGCCGTGCGGAAGTGCGCCGCGCACTTCGTCCCGGTATTGGCCGGGTTGGTGCGGCTGCGGTCGCCGCTGATCACTGCCGCGTCGATCGCGTCTTTGCTGTATGGCAGCGTTTCCCTCTCAAGACCGCTGCGCGGGCTCGGCGCGCTTTCGTTCTCTGTGAACAGCAGCTCTGGCTGGCCCGAATCCGCCACTGCCGACCACCAGCGCTGGCCCAGGTGGCGATGCTGCACGCACACGCGGTCTGTGTCGCAGCGCGTCAGGCGCGGGCGCGTGGGATCGTAGCCCCATGACCAGGTGTTGCGGAACCAGATCTGCGGCAGCACATGCACCGGGACGGATGTGCTGCCGGGGTTCGTCACCGTGATGCGGCACAGGATATCTTCATGGTCGGCCTTGGCATACGCGATGCAGACCGCCAGCGCGCCGTCCCCTTCGCCATACCGCAAACGCATACGCGCATAGGCATAGGTCGGCAGCGCGTCCACATAGGCATAATCCTCATCTGCGCTTTCCACGCGCTCTTTCAGGTGCGCGTCGTGTTCATTCCACAGCGCCACCCCCAGGCACACACGCTGCTCATCATCACTGAAGCCGCCCAGACCGTCCTCATTCCAGCGGTACGCGCGGCTGCGTGCCTGTGCCAGCGGGAACGACTCCCGGGGCGTGGATCCGGTGCCGCAGTCCTCGCGCAGCGTTCCCCACGACCGCTCACCCACATACGGCCCCCAGCGCATCCACGCGGTGCGCCCGGATCCTCTCTCGGTC
>CAZQIJ010000525.1:0-3306 GCA_964592955.1 uncultured Anaerolineaceae bacterium | reverse complement strand
GTACAGCCTTTTCCGCACCTCCTGACGCCCCTAAGGATAACACATTGTGAGCGCGGCATGAGTGACGCCTATCACCAATTCCGGGGTGACATTCTGCCTGTGACGCGCTTTTTCGGTAAATCCGCGCAGCTTCTGGCGCACGCATACCGCTACCCATGCTGTAAATGTAGTTTCAGCCGTCAGAACCCCACAGGCCGGGCGCGTTACGCGGCACCATGCGCCCCAAAAGCCGCGTTTGCCCACCCGTCATCCCCCACGCTGCCGCCTGGCCAGCAGCGCGCGCCTGCACAGTTCCGACGGCGCTTGCGCGGCTTACTGCTGCTGGGACTGCCATTCCTCGATGGTTTCCTGCAAGAAACGCCGCACGTCCGGCTCACCCACATCTGCAATCGACTCATAATAGGTGCCGTCTACCTCGATGGCCACGCCGCCACCCACCGCCGGATGCACATGGATGCTGCGCCCCGCAAAGCTCCCGGTCTGATAAAGCTTGTGCTGCAGAAACGCTTCGATGGCACCGGCCAGGTTCAGTTCTGGCACGGATTCGATTTCCATGCGCGCGGGCCGCAAGAATCCGCCGGGTTTGGCCGTCTCTTTGATGTCCCGGTAGTTGGGCAGCGCGCCAGGCGTCCCACCTGAAGCTGTCACCGGCGGCACGTTGGCGGCAGGGCGCGGCTGGGGTGCCGGTCGCGGCGCATCCTGCGCGATTACGGGCGGCTCTGTCGCCGGGCGTGGGGTATCCGGGCGGGTGATGCTTTCAGCCAGTTCCTTCATCAGCGTGTTGAACACTTGGCGCGCGTCTGGCTCGGCGCTAAGGCTGCGGTAGGCGCTGCCGTTGAACTGCACAATCAGGCGGTCATCCGCGCCATCGCGCAGCACCGCCAGCACTTCGCTGGCGCGCGCCACCTGGCCATCCGCCAGCCGCACCGCAACCTCGCCCCCCACACGCGTGGGCAGCACCACCGGGGCAGCCGCATACTGCGGCGCGCGCGGCACCTCGTAAGGAGCGCTTTCCGCCTCAAGGTCGGACTCCTGCATCTCTTCTGGGAGGTCCGTCAGCATCAGCAGGTCGGGCAGATCGCCATCGCGCATCATCTGGAGGTGCTGCGCTTCCTGGCGCAGGGCTTCGCGCTCGCGCCGCAGGCGCAGCGTTGGGCGCACGTAACCGAAATAGATTGTTGCGATCACCAGCAGTGTCCCGGAAAGGCAGATGTTAAAGACCAGCGCCGGGGGGAGCTGCCGCAGCATTGCGCCAAATTCGTCCAAGAACATAGGTTGGCCTCTCTATTGTCCTAATGTCCGTGCATGCATATTCAGTGGTTTGCGCCCGCGCCTCAGCGGGTGCGTGTCACTTCGTCCTGGTCTGGCGCGTGTTCTGGCTGGCATGTTGGGCAGAAGTGCGTTCCGCGTTGTGCCACCCGCGTCTTGACGATCGTCGTCCCGCAGATCAGGCACGGCGACCCGTCGCGCCCATAGGCGTAGAAATGCGCTTGCGATTCGCCTTTGGTGCCGTCCGCCTTACGGTACCAGTTCACGCTGGCACCCTCATAATCGATACCCTCGCTGAGGGCGGCGCGCACCGTGTCATACAGGCGCAGCGCTTCGTCACGGGTAAGGCTGTGTGCGCCGCGCAGTGGGTGTATCCCGGCGCGCAGCAGCGCTTCGTCTGCATAAATGTTGCCCACCCCGGCGACAAACGACTGATCCAGCAGCAGCGCTTTGATCGCCTTGTGACGCCCCCGCAGCCGCGCGTGGAAAATCTCTGCCGTAAACGCGTCTTCCAGCGGTTCCGGGCCTAACGCTTCAGTAATTTCGCCGAATGCCCGCACCAGGTACACTTTGCCAAATTTGCGCGCATCGCTGAAGCGCAGCTCGTGCCCGTTTTCCAGGCCCAGCCGAAAGTGTACCCAGCGATCCGCCTCGTGTGCCGTGCCTGCCTCCACCACATAAAGCCGTCCGGTCATCTTCAGGTGTATCACCAGCAGGTCATGATCCAGCGCGCACACGATGTACTTGGCGCGGCGCTCAATGGCGCGAAACGTCTGCCCGGTGATGCGCGCGGCAAAATCTTCTGGCGCGGGGCTGTGGATGGTGCGCGCCCAGTCGTACCACATGCCCGTAACGGTGTGCCCCACCAGCGGCGCGCGCAGTCCCCGCACCACCGTCTCTACTTCTGGTAATTCTGGCATATCTCGCTGCTCCAATTCGTGACCAGTTTACCACACCTGCGCCCCACGAAATCAGGTGATTTTGTACTGGTCCGTGTGGGCGCGGTTTGAGTTTTGTGTGAAGCAGCGGTTTGGCTTGTCCCTGCGCAGTGACTTTGCTTTTCGACCTTAACCTTGTTGAAATCCCTGTGCTATCTTCGCTACAATCTGCCCATCGAATAGCGTTATTCAAAAGGATTATGGACGTATGGGTAAACTGGATGGAAAGATCAGCATTATTACCGGCGGTGCCAGCGGCATCGGTGAAGGGGCTGTACGCCTGTTTGCGGCAGAAGGCGCTACTGTCATTATCGCGGATATTCAGGATGCGAAGGGCGAGGCGCTGGCGCACGAACTGGGTGCCACCTACTGCCATACGAATGTGGCCCGCGAGGACGACATCAAGGCAGCCATTGAGATGGCGGTGGGCACCTATGGCCGCCTGGATGTTATGTTCAACAACGCCGGTATTCCGGGCACCGTAGACAGCATCCTTGACCTCGAAGCAGACCATTTCGACCAGATGGCCGCCGTCCTGCTGCGCGGCGTCTTCCTGGGGGTCAAGCACGCCGCGCGCGTTATGGTCAGGCAGAAAACCGGCAGCATCATCAATACCGCCAGCGTTGCCGGGCTGGAAGCAGGCCACGCCGGGCACATCTACACCGCCCTTAAGCACGGCGTGGTGGGGCTTACCCGCAGCACCGCGATGGAGCTGGGCGAAATCGGTATCCGTGTGAACGCCATCTGCCCCGGCGGCATCGCCACACCCATTTTTGGCAAGGCAATGGGGCTGCCGGACGAAATGGCCGATATGACGGTCGATTTTGTGAAGAGCACCCTGGCCAAGGCGCAGCCCCTCAAGCGCCCCGGTATGCCGCTGGATATCGCGCAGGCGGCTGTGTGGCTGGCCAGCGACGACTCCACGTTCGTCAACGCATCAACGCTTGTCGTGGATGGCGGCCTGACGGGCGGCGGCATGTGGTCGCACATGACGCAGACAGGCATGGCGATGGTACAGGCCTTCATGGAAGCGAACCAGTAGCGCGCTGCGGGTTGGCGTCTTTACCGGAAACGCGCTGTCATCGGGTGTATTCGGAAC
>CAZQIJ010000524.1:0-3325 GCA_964592955.1 uncultured Anaerolineaceae bacterium | reverse complement strand
GTGGATGGGATTGCGCCCGAAGACCCGCCGCTCGAACTTCCCGCCCCGCCCACGATGCCAGAAAGCGTGCTTTCCCTTCAAACGGGCGGCGAGGCGATGGTCAACATCACCAGCACCGGAACGCAGAACCTGCGCCTGCGCGCAAACCCCGGGCTCAGCAGCACACTGGTCACCAGCCTCACCGATGGGACGATTGTCACAATTCTGGAGGGCCCGCAGATGGCGTCTGGCCTGGAATGGTGGCGCATCCGCACACCTGACGGGATTGAAGGCTGGTCGGCAGCATACCTGACCGTGCCGGAAAACCTGCAAATGCTGGTACCGCTTGCGGCCTTTGCGACCACAAGCGGCTAACCTTTCACAGCGATTTGAGCGCGGCACGTGCAGCGTGATACCCGCACATGCCGTGCACACCCCCTCCGGGGGGCGTGGAAGAGGAACACAGGTAGATTTCCTTATCAGGGGTTGAGTAGGGCACGCGGCGCAGGGTGGGACGTGTGAAGAGCTGGCGCAGGCTCTGCGCACCGCCGTTGATATCGCCGCCAATGTAGTTCGGGTTGTAGTGCTGTGCCTCCACCGCGTTCATGGTCGCCCGGCTGAGGATACAGTCCTTGAAGCCTGGCGCGAAGCGTTCGATCTGATTTTCGATGCGCTCCGTCATATCGACACTGGAACCGTGCGGCACATGGCAGTAGGCCCAGCCCGTGTGTTTGCCTTCAGGCGCGCGCGTTTTATCGAACAAACTCTGCTGTGCGACCAACACCAGCGGTTTTTCTGGCACTGCTTTACCGTCCCACGCTGTTTGCTCTGCCAGTGCGATTTCGTCGTAGGAGCCACCCACATGCACCGTGCCCGCAAAACGGCACTCCTCTGCCTTCCAGGGGATAGGGTCACTAAGCGCCCAGTCAATCTTAAAGATTCCCGGCCCATAACGGTAACGCTCCAGACGGCGGTGATAGCGCGGCGGGAAGCGCTTCCCGGCGATTTCGAGGAGCTGGCGCGGCGTGACATCCATCATCACCAGGCGCGATGAGGGCAGTTCGGCAATGTCGCGCACCGGCTGCCCGGTGATGACCTTACCCCCTAAGGTCTCAAGGTAGGCGATCATGGCATCAATGATCTGCTGAGATCCGCCTTTCGGGACGGGCCAGCCGACTGCATGCGCCAGGATTCCCAACACCATCCCGAAGGAGGCCGTTGCGGGGAAATGCAGCGGCAGGAACGCATGTGCCGCCATCCCCGCGAAGATCGCGCGCGTCTTGGGGTCCTTGAACATGCGCTTCACCAGCAGATCGGTAGACTGGAGGGCATAAAGCCCAAACCGCGCCATCAGCAACGGATGTTTCGGCGGGATAGGCAGCGGCCCCAGGATATCTACTGCCAGATCATCCCATCGCTCTACAAACGGTTTCATCAGGCGCAGGTAGGCACCATTGTCCTGGCCAAAGATCGAAGCGGTGCGATCCAGTGATTTTTCGAGGCGCGCCGCATCGCCACTATCAAACGGATGCGCAAGTGGGATATCCGGCTGAATCCATTCCACACCATACTGCGCCAGGGGGAGATCGTGGAAGAACGGCGACCCCAGCCCCAGGGGGTGAATGGCAGAACAGACATCATGCCGGTATCCGGGCAGCGTCAGTTCGGACGTGCGCGCGCCGCCCCCTGGTGCAGACCTGGCTTCAACCACAACCACCGAGCAGCCCGCGCGCGCCAGTTCAATTGCGGCGGCGAGTCCGTTAGGTCCTGATCCAACAACGACTGCGTCAACGTCTGTCATAACAGCCTAGTCGTCCTGCGGATCGGTTGTGAGGGCTGCGCCAATCTCAAAGACGCCGAGGCTAACGAGCATCGCCGTAACACGCGGATCTTCATCGGGCAGCAGGGCAGGGGCAGCAGTCAATACCAACCCGCTGAGTCCGTCCATCAGCAGGTGCGCGCGCATGGGCAGCACCTTCACGACGCCTGAAGGATAGCGCGTGAGCATGCTGTAGACGAACGTAAGCAGCGCAGCACCCGTTAGCAGGCGCGTGACATCACGGCTGAGGCCAAACACGCGCGGCAGCAGCAGCAGTGTGCCGGCACTGAGGTAATCCAGAACCCCATGCACGTGCGGAGACACAAACTGAAGGGGAGAACGTTTCTTTTTGCGCAGGCGCATGTTCAGCCCGCTTTCAAGCTGGTCTACGAACGTTTCCCAGGCAGCATCGATCTGCCGGGTGACGTGATCCGTCTGAACGCTGCCCAAACGAATCGGGAAGCGGCTTTCCAGGTTAAACCATTCTGACATGGACTGTTTACCTTTTCTCATATGAGCGGGATAATAATCAACCTGTGTGAAAGGATGCTGAGGCAGCGTTAAACGAGTACATAACGTCCAGTATTAAGATGCAGGGTAGCCAATGCCGCGCAGCCGGTGCCGTGCCAGTCACGAGATCGCTGCCGGTGTGACAAAAACCGGGAAAACACCAAGGACTTCTGATGAGCCTACCGCTTGGGTATTATGCGCTGCAAGACGCGTTTCAACAGCGTGGCTGCGCGATTTGTGTTTTGATAAGGCAAGATGTTGCGCGCGTTTACCGCACGCTGCTGTATGACCTCAACATTGATCCGCAAACGCATGAGCGCTTCCGGGCCAGCCGGGGGTTCTGCAACGAACACGCGTGGCAGTTTATTGATCACGGTGATGCGCTGGGTATTGCTGCCATGACCGATGTCGTCATCGATGAAGTGCTTCGGACGTTCCAGGCGAGGCCGCTGCCCTCCGCGCGCTGGCGGCGTGCAAAGCGCGGAGAAGCACTGGCCGCTGCCCTTGAACCGGCGCAGCGCTGTATGGCCTGTAGGGTGCAGGAGCAAAGCGAAACCAGCTACCTGCAAATTCTGGGCGCGCACCTGGCCACGTTAGAAGACCGCTATCGCGCGTCAGATGGGCTCTGCCTGCCCCACTTCGGACGGCTGCTGCATAAGCTGCCAGACGATGCCGCTGCCGAACAAGCCGCCGCCCTTCAGAAGGCAGCCTGGGAGCAGTTGAGGGGCGAACTTCAGGAATTCATGCGCAAAAGCAACTATCACAATGCGCACGAAGCGATGGGTCCCGAAGGCGACAGTTGGCAGCGTGCCATCGCGCGGATGTCTGGTGAACGCGGCATCTTCGGGCGGGAGCGCTAAACAGGCGCGACATGTGCGCGGACTCCAGACAGTTGCGACGCATCCGCCACAAGACCGCATGACCAGGCGCGGGCGGTCTTGCGCCCTGCGCCCTTCATTCTTCGTAACTGCTCAGGCTGCTTACCCCCAGCAAGGGACTTCGCCCCTTGCAACCCCA
>CAZQIJ010000523.1:0-3328 GCA_964592955.1 uncultured Anaerolineaceae bacterium | reverse complement strand
GGGGCGGTTCGCGAACCGCCCACGTCATGCGCCGCCCACATTAATCTTGTCGCTGTACTAGAGCTTTTGCCGATTGCTTGTTAGAATGAGATGAACTTCACCAATCACGACCGCAAACGCGAGAGAACAGCCATGCTATCACTTGTTATCGTATCTCACAGCCCGAAAATTGCGCAGGGCACCAAGGATCTGGCAGAACAGGCCACACAGCGGCGTGTGCCCATCTTCGCCGCCGGGGGCCTGGATGATGCGCTGATCGGCACCAACGTGCAGCGGATCTATGAGGCACTGGTGACTGCGCTGGCCGCAGACGACGCTATGCACGTGCTGGTATTGTGTGACCTGGGCAGCTCTGTCATGAGCACGCAGATGGCCATTGAAATGCTCGAACCCCCGCTGCGCAGGCGCGTGAAGCTCAGCAACGCCCCGCTGGTGGAAGGCGCGATCATCGCTGCCATCGAAGCCTCGCTGGGCCAGCCGCTGGACGAGGTCAACGCGTCTGCCGAGGCTGCCGCCCATTTACCCAAACTAACGTAGATCAGGGACCATGCACGAAATCGAGATCACCATTGACCATCCGCAGGGCTTGCACCTGCGCCCTGCTGCCCTGTTTGTACAGACGGCAGCGCTCTATGCCTCCACGATTCAGGTGCGCAACCTGAGCCGCGAAGGCGACATCCAGAACGGCAAGAGCGCCCTGGGAATCATGCTGCTGCGCGCCGCACAGGGCGATACGCTGTGGATTCAGGCCGACGGCGCAGACGCGGCAGACGCCATCGGCGGCCTGAAGCGCCTCATCGACTCTGGCTTCGCCGAACCCTAATGGATCAACCCATTTAATCCGCCGGATTTTGTAGGGAAAACGCCCGCGTTATCCGGGGCGGACGATTGTGCGTATTCGTTTTGGTTTGTCCCTAAGGCCCACCGCGCGCCCCGCGCCAGCCGTTGGTTCGCAGCAGCATGGCATTTGCAGGGCAGCGTTGCGCGTGTGAAAGATTGCGATATAATAATTACAACTGATCAGGGTGCAGCGGAACGCGGATGCTGTTGGCGCGTGGGGCTGGGTTTGCGGAGCGCACATGCTGCCCCCACATCCGGCTGGCCATGGCCAGCCCCCCGTTGGCTTTCCCTTCAGGGCGCATGGTGGCGACACAGGCAGCGGGTTCAGTGTTCCGCCCCGCTGGCCAGCCGCACCAGAACACGGTGTTGTACCTTTCCCCACTCATCCCGGTCCGCATGCGCCGCAGCATGGCATCGCTGCGAAACATGGTTGCAGCGCGCATCGCACGCGCTTTCGAACGATAGGTGAAGACATGCCCGAACAATTCCTCAAAGGAATAGGGGCCGCGGCAGGCATTGCCAGCGGTAAGGTATTTGTCTATAAGCCAGTTGTACTCAGGATTCCACAGCGGGTCACTTTTGGCCAGGTCAACGAATTTCCCCGGTTCCACGCAGCGCGCGACGAAGCCAGCCGCGAACTGCTGGCGCTTAAGGCCCAGGTGGAGGCGCGCAGCGATAAAGAACACGCCGCGATCTTCTCTGCACACAGCGCGCTGCTGTACGATCCGATGCTGGAAGACGCCGTCAGCGCCCAGGTCAGCGCCGGGCAGTCTATCGAGTCTGCGGTGCAGCGCGCCACACAAACGCTGGCGGAACTGCTGCGCGCCTCTGGCGACGCGCACCTGGCCAGCCGGGCGACCGATGTGCTGGACGTGGGACGGCGCGTGCTGCGGATCCTGCTGGGCATCCCGGATACCACGCTGGCCGCCATGACCATGCCCGCCGTCCTGGTCGCCCAGGAACTCACCCCTTCTGATACCGCCAGCCTGAACCCCAGCCTCACGCTGGGCATTTGCGTGGCCTATGGCGGGATCACCGCGCACGCCGCTATCCTGGCGCGGGCGCTGCGCATCCCGGCGGTGGTGGGCGTGGGGGACCGGCTGCTTCAGGCCGCGGCAGAAGCAGCCTACATCATTCTGGACGGCACCAGCGGCGAGGTGGTGTGTGACCCCAGCGATGCCACCTATGACCGCTTCAGCGTGCTGCACGAACAGCAGAAACTGCGCACCGCCACCATCGAAATCGCAGCGGTGGGGCTGTCGCAAACCTCAGACGGGCAGCATGTCAGCATCCTGGCCAACGTGGAAGACGACGAAAGCGCGCGCGCCGCGGTGAGGGCTGGCGCAGAAGGCGTGGGCCTGCTGCGTACCGAGTTCCTCTACCTGAATGTGCCGCACGCCCCCAGCGAAGATGAGCAGATCGCGGCCTATGCGCGCATCTTTGGCGCGATGGAGCAGCGCCCCGTCGTCGTGCGGACGCTGGACGTGGGCGGGGACAAACCGCCGCAGTTCATGCGCTTTCCGCCAGAGGTCAACCCGTTTCTGGGGCTGCGCGGCGTGCGCGTTTCGCTGGAACACCCTCAGATGTTCAGAACGCAGGTGCGCGCCATTCTGCGGGCGGGGCTTGGCCACAACGTACACCTGCTCATCCCGATGGTGGAAAGCCTGACGACGCTGCGCGCCGTCAACGCGCTGATCCAGGCCACCCGCGACGAACTCGACCGCGAAGGCGTGGCCTATGCCGCGCATGTGCCGGTTGGCATTATGGTGGAGACGCCGTCCGCAGTGCTCACGCTGGACCGGCTGCTGCGCGAAACGGATTTCGCCAGCCTGGGCACCAATGACCTCACGCAGTACACCCTGGCGGCAGACCGCAATCACGAACAGGTCGCCCATTACTTTCGCCAGCTCAGCCCCGCGCTGCTGCGCATGATCCAGATGACGGTGCATGCCGCGCGCGCTGCACACAAGCCGCTGAGCATCTGCGGTGAACTGGCGTCCTACCCCCCCGCCATCCCCATCCTGCTGGGGCTGGGGCTGGAGTCGCTGAGCATGACCGGGTCAGCGATCCCAGAGGCGAAATGGATCATCCAGCGCTTCACGATGGCGGAGACGCGGCAGGTGGCCGCCCACGCGCTGATGCTGCCCACCGCAGACGAGATCGAAGCCTATGCCCGCGAAGAACTTGAAACGCGCGGCCTGACGTAACCCGTCACGAGCGCACGCCGCCATGTGCGCTTCACGGCGGTCTTCACACGGCATACACCCGCCGCCGTGTACTGCCATGCGCAGCCTTCAGCCCCCGCGCATTCTGGCCATTACGCGGCGGTTGCCCTGCTTGCTTCGCTAGATCGCCACACCCAAAATTTGCATGAATCTACACCATGTGCCATACTCTTTTACGATCTTCACATGCTCACAAAATTCCAATCGAGATTTCAAATGACCGCTTGCGATTCCTTTACTTTTTTCATATACTAGAGGTATCC
>CAZQIJ010000522.1:0-3331 GCA_964592955.1 uncultured Anaerolineaceae bacterium | reverse complement strand
CAGCATTGCTTTTCTGTCCACACAGGCGGGTTCTGGCCGCGACATCTATCTGCTGGATGTGAGGAGCGGTGAGATCGAGCGTGTGACCACCAATCAGGCCAACAAGCGTGACCTTTCCTGGTCAGCAGATGGCACAGATCTGCTCTACTCTGAGCGGCGCGACGGCGGTTTCCAGATCATCCGCTACAACGTGTCCAGCGGGACGGTGCGCCTGCTGACCAACGTTTCCCGCAACATGCGCGCGACCACCACACCGGACGGCATGTGCGTCATCTTCCAGTCAGACCGCATCGCAGAGCGCTGGCAGGTGTACGAAATGCGCGCCAATGGCGACCTGCCCACACCGCTTACTGAAGGAGATGACAACAATGGCCATCCGGACATCTCGCCGGATGGCAGCAGGCTGGTCTTTGTCAGTGACCGTGAAGAGAGTGATGAAATCTACATCATGGACGCGCGCTTCGCCTGCAACAACACCGCAGACGAGTCGTTGGGGCGCGGCGAGGAACGCCTGACGAACAACATCGTCTCTGACCATTCGCCGCAGTGGCAGCCCCGCGTGCCGCGTGTTGTGCTGACCAGCACGGCGGAAGCCGACGAAGAAAGCGTCGATACCCCGGATGTGTTCACCACCTCGCTCGGGCAGAGCCAGATCGTAACCGAAACCGACCCCGGCCTGATCCTCACCCGCGAGGACATGCTCAGCCGGTACGGGATTCGCGTTTGGCAGGATGCCGGATACCTGGGAGAAGGCCAGCGCATCGCCGTGCTGGATAACGGGTTCGGCGGGCTGGCAGACGCTGTGGTGAACGTCCTGGGTACACCGCCCAACATTCCACCGCAAGACAGCGCGTCGGATTACAACAGCGGCAAGAACGATCATGGCACGCGCGTGCTGGAAGTCGTTCATATGGTTGCGCCGCGCGCCACGCTGTATGCCTGCCGCTACACCGATCTCGCAAAGTTCAGCGCGTGTATCACGTGGGCACTCGAAAACGGCGTGCGCATCATCAACCATTCTGCCGGTCTGCCGCTGCTGCCGCTGGATGGCACGAATGAATTCGCAGTCGCGGCCAACGCGGCTGTGCAGAGCGGCGTGCTGTGGATCAACAGTGCAGGGAACTTCGCCGCCGGCTTCCTCAGCGAGCGTGGCGCAGACGCCAACAGCGATGGCTATCACGACTTTGGTCAGGCGGATAATCTGCTGCGCTTCTTGAACACTGCACGCTATCGCGGGAACGTCGTTCTCAGTTGGCAGCAGGAATTGCCGGATGCGACCATTCCCCCAGGCGTCGCCTTTGACCTGGAAGTGGTTGACCTGAACACCGAGGAGCTGCTCGCTTTCAGCGCCGGAACACAGATTGAATCCAGCAGCGGGGCGCAGTTCCGCCGGGTGTGGCTGGATACGACCAGCGGCTTTGGTGTGCGTGTGAAACCAACCGTTGCACTGACCACTGAACAGCTCAACCGGTTCCGCCTGGTGCTGTTCGTGGAATTCGCGTCAATCGACGGCGGCGACCTGAACGGTTCGGTGATCGCCCCGGCAGACAGCACGCAGATCATTGCAGTCGGCGCGGTACTGGGCGCGGAAAACGCGCTGGCACCGTTCAGCTCGCGTGGTCTCCTGAACTCCAACCGCATCAAACCGGATCTGGTTGCACCCGGCGCGATCCTGCTCGATGAACAGCGCTTCGGTAATGCTGAAGATGCGGTCTTTGTGGGGACATCAGCGGCGTCGCCCGTGGTGGCCGGTGCTGCTGCGCTGGTGTGGGAAGCCCACGAGGAATTCTCGTGGGACGACATCTACCGGTATATGCGCACCGATGCGCTGCGCGAAGGTGAGGCCGATAACGCATTCGGACGCGGCATCCTTACACTTCCAGGTAATCCACCGCCGCGCCAGGTGGGTGACGTGGTGCAGAATGTACCGGCGTTTGTCGCCTTTGCCACCGCCACCCCCGACCCGATCACTGCGGCGGCGAATATCTGCCCTGGGTCGATCCCGCCGCGCCTGGAAGTGGGTATTCGCGGTTATGTGCTGACCAACCTGCGCATTCTGGGCGGCCTGCGCCTGCGCACCGACGCCTCAACCGCGTCTGGTATTCTGGATCAGCTTGCCGCCGGGACAGAATTTGAGGTGCGCGCAGGCCCACAGTGTGGCGAAGGCATGCTGTGGTGGAACGTTCAGTTGGATGACGGCACAACCGGGTGGCTGGCAGAGGGGTTGTTTGACGTGCCGCTGCATAACGATGGCGGCTACATGCTCGCGCCGGTCAGCCTGGAACGCGCGCTGTATCCCGGTATGGAAAAGACCGACAACTGCAACGCTCCAACATCTGAGCTTGCAGTGGGGGCCACTGGCGAAGTGGTGCTGGGGAGCCTGGTTTTCTTCAACGAAATTGAGAACCGCCGCGAATTCACAGAACTCAGCCGCGAGACACAGGTTTATGTGCTGGGCGGCCCGCGCTGCGAGGGCGATAACCGGCATATCTGGCGCTGGTATGTGCGCGCCATGAATGGCAACTGGGCCGGTGCGGAAGGCTGGATCTCTGAAGCCCGTCCCGGTGACCGGTTTATTGAGCTGCTGGAAGGTCCACGCCAGACCGCTGTACCGACCAATGCCCCAACGCCTACACCTTTCACGGATGCCATGACGGCTGGCGCACCGCTGCCCACGCCCACCCTGCCCCCAACTGCCGCGCCCGGCAGTCTGGGCATCAACTGCCTGGTGAGCACCGGGCAGCGCGTGAATGCGCGCAGCGGCCCCAGCACCAGCGCTCCGTCAGTGGGCGCGCTTGAAGCAGGGCAGACCGTGCGCGCCATCGGCCAGAACACAGACGGTGACGGATATGGGTGGTGGCGGCTCATGAACCGTGCCTGGGTCAGGTCAGACACAGTGCAGGAAAGCGGTAACTGTGACGCCCTGGCAGTCAGCAGCCCAGAAGATCCGCTGCCCGTCCTGAACCCTGCATTTCCCACAGACCGCACCCGCGTGCCCGCAAGCGCCGTGCTGCTCAGCGGTGGTCGCGGCCTGACGGATGGCTCGCGCATGGAACGCGGTGAGTTCCAGCTCGAATGGTATTGTGGCGACCTGGGCTTCACCATCAGCAACAGCAACACAGACTGGTTCTGCACACATCAGAACGGCAGCCAGGCGTTCACGCTCAGCCCTGGCGATTTTGACCTGATCTGCCAGCAGACCTACAGCACCGATGTGGCGTTCGCGCTCCAGTCTGGCGACAGTGATGTCCCGGCGTACCGCTGGCGCTGCTACGGGTTCTAAGTACCTCAACACGGTCAGCATACATGGCTTTTGCAGGGGCGGGGGGGG
>CAZQIJ010000521.1:0-3333 GCA_964592955.1 uncultured Anaerolineaceae bacterium | reverse complement strand
GGTGCTGATTTCTGTGCCACTGCTGCTGGGATTTGTGGCCGTGCGGCAGGTTTCTGGCACGCCGCCGCTGGGCGCGGACGTGCTGCTGGCGATTGCCTTCTTCTTTCTGGGGCTGATCCCCGGCAGCCTGAGCAAAGGGCTGACCTCGCTGTTCTATGTGTATGAGCGGGCAGAGTACCCCGCCGCAGTGACCACGATCACCACGCTGAACCGGGTCGCGCTGGGGCTGATCGTGCTGCTGCTGGGCTATGGCATCGTTGGAATCGCGGCGGTGAGCATCGTCACGAACCTGGTGACGCTGATTGTGCTGTATACCAGCGCGCGCCGCCTGATGGGGACGCTGCCTGCCGCGCGGCCCAGCCCAGCGCTGATGCGCGGCATGATGGTTGAAAGCTGGCCGCTGATGCTGAATCATCTGCTGGCGACGATCTTCTTCCAGATTGATATTGTGATTCTGGAATGGGTGTGGGGGGCGCGCACGGTGGGGCTGTACCGGGTGGCATACAGTTGGCTGCTGGCCATCAACGTGATACCGGCGATGTTTACGCAGGCGCTGCTGCCCATTCTGTCACGGCAGACGCGGGACGATGTGCGCCGCACCTACGTGCTGGCCATCAAACTGCTGGTGAGCATCGCGCTGCCGATGGCGGTGCTCTTCACCTTTCTCGCCGAACCGCTGACATGGCTGCTGGGCGGGTCGGCGTATCTGCCGGACGGGGCAATCGCGCTGCAGGTCATGATCTGGAGCATTCCCATCGGCTGGATGAACAGCCTCACGCAGTATGTGCTGGTGGCGCTGAACCTGCAGCGGCGCATCACCACCGCCTTTATCATCGCGGTGACGTTCAACATCGGCACCAATGTGATTCTGATCCCACGTTATGGTTACACCGCAGCGGCGCTGACGACGATTGCTTCTGAACTGGTGCTGTGGATTCCGTTTACGGTGCTGCTGCACGGTGCGGTGGGGGCGCTGCCGTGGGTCGGCATGTTGTGGCGTCCGGCGGCGGCGGCAGGCGCGATGCTGGCCGTCCTGGCGGTGGGATGGCCGAGCGCGCCGCTGCTGGCACTGATTGCGGCGTGTGGGGTGTATGCGGCGGTGCTGCTGCTGCTGCGTCCGCTGGATGACGCCGAGGCGGCGATGCTGTCGCCCCTGTTTCCGGCGAGGCTGCGCCGCCTGCTGACGTGAGCGGTGCGCAGAGGCGGCCAGTGCCAGCCGCCTCTGGCCACGGCCCTATTTTTCGCCCGAATCTGAGTTCATGGGGAGCACCTGAAGCTGTGCGACCAGTTTACCCACGTAGGGGTTATCGATGACGGGCATGTGCATGCTTGCGTCGTCGCGCTTGAGGTCGATGTGATAAATGGTCGTAAAACGGCTGCCGGTGAACGCTTTTTCTTCGACATAAACGACGGGTTCCATCTTCCACCCGTTCGCCAGTGCGGTAACGAGCGCGTCGCCGCCCGCATATTTCTCTGAGGTCGAGCACCAGTGCTGCGTAACAGACATATATTCAACATGAAAGTTTGAGGGTGTGGATTCAAACATGGCCGCTAATCCTTTAGTATTTTTACGCTGTACCCTGATTGTACTACAGTGCGGTGAGCTGCCCCTGAATTTTAACGGAGAACTGAGGTACGGGTAAGGAATCGGCGGGGCCGGGCCAGGGCTGTTGCAAAGTCAGAAACCTGCGGCTGCTGGTGAGTCTTTGCCAGAGGAACAAGTCCTCTGGCTAGTGGTTGTCTGGCAGCGCACCGCCTGGACACCCACTAAAGTGGGTAGACGTTCCTGTTTCGCCCACATTGGCATCAGGTGCGCGCTACCCACCGCAGGTGGAAGCCGCCTTGTGTGGGTATACCTGCCGCCGGAGCCAGAAGAACGTGCTAGCCAGGAGACTTGTTCTCCTGGTACCCCAACCAACGCAGCGCCAGTGACTTTGCAAAAGCCTTGGACGCCGGGCGGGAGTCCAGCATCAGGGGCACACACGGTCATCGGGCAGTGCAGCCTGTGGACCAGAAGTGAGCATCTGGTCGCCCACAGGCTGAAGCGCCTGCGGGGTCAGCCGCCGTCAGGCCGAATGCCGGGGATGACGGTCACGCCACACCAATGGATTCTCTGCACGCGCGAAGTAGTCGCGGTAGGCAGCGGTTTCTTCGAGCAGGGCCGTGATCTGCTCAAGGCGATGTTTCGCCTGATCAGGATCCGGGGAGGTGCCGATGGTGATACGCCCGTCGTCGTGCAGCGCAAGCGTGCCGTTTGCTTCGAGCCACTCCAGCGCGCGCGTGATCGTGACTTCACGCTGGCCGACTGCGGCGGCGGCGCGGCCCACATCAAACGGTGTGCCGCTGTTGAGCGCGAACTTCACCATGCCGGCCACCGTGGTCAGCAGCGTGCCCGCACTGACCGCGGATGGCTGCATGCCGACGAGAATCACCTGCGACGGCGCGACGCGCTCCAACGCTGTCATGAGTTCGCGGTCGCCGGGGGGAATGGTGGCGATGGCCAGCGTTTGCGCAGGCACGAGCTGGTCGCGGTGATGGGTGGTGAGGCCGGGCAGCGCCTCACCCTCATGCCAGATGAGCGTCCCGGCAGGCAGCGCGCGCAGCGCCGAGAGCGGATCCGGGGTGCCACGCAGGTCGGTGAGGGTCACTCTGGAGGGCACATACACGGGGCGCTCTTCCACAATCCGCGCATCGACATAGGTCATTTGCAGGCGGCGCTCGCCCTTATACAGGTGTTCGCGGACGGTAAACGCCAGGTCGAACCGTCCCTGGAGGGGTTCGGCGCTGCCTGCGCGCCACCAGGCGACTTCACAGGTCGTGCCGCTGGCGTCTTCGACGATCAGAAAGGCGTGCTCCGCAGACCGCCCCGCCATGCGGTGCGATTTCAACGTCAGGTTGTGCGCAGCCAGCACCAGGGGAGGATTGCCCGCGCCGAACGGGGCGAGGCGCGCCAGCTCCGCCGCGAAGTCACGCGTCAGTGCGCCCAGCGCCACGAACGCATCGACAGCGAGGACGGGTGTGCGTTCCACGTGTTCTAGCTGCGCATCGACCGTGCGCGAGAGCAGGCGGCGCAGTTCCGGCAGGCGCGCTTCGTCCAGGCGCAGGCCAGCCGCCATCGTGTGGCCGCCGTAGCCGTGCAGCAGGTCGCTGTGCGCCGCCAGCGCAGCGGTGATATCGCACCCGGCCACCGACCGCGCCGACCCATGCGCGAGGCCGCCGGGCGGTGTGGCCAGCAGGATCACCGGGCGGTTGAAGACCTCAACCAGGCGGTTGGCCACGATGCCGAGAACACTGGCAGCCCACTGGGGATGCGCCAGCACGAGCACGGCGTAA
>CAZQIJ010000520.1:0-3335 GCA_964592955.1 uncultured Anaerolineaceae bacterium | reverse complement strand
CGTCGCACCCCGCCTGGAGCTGCACACCACGCCACCGGCCACCGCCCCCCTTCCCCCCACCAACCCACTGGATGGCGTAACGCGGCCGCTGGGGCCAGAAGTGCGCATCACCAGCCTGCACGAACATCTGGTATTCGGCCAGTCCACCGATGTGGGGCTGGTGCGCACCAACAACCAGGACTCCGTGTTGTCGTTCTTTGTGACCAGCCGCAGTGTGGATGATCGCCCGGATTTCGGGATCTTTATGGTGGCGGATGGCATGGGTGGGCACCACGATGGCGAGAAAGCCTCTGCCATCACCACGCGCGTGATGGCCAGCCAGGTGACCGACACCATCTATATGCCAATGCTCAGCGGTCACAACGATACAGACCGCCTCCCTGTAACCGAGGCGCTGATCGCCGCGGTGCAGAAAGCCAACATGGAAGTGATCAACAATGTGCCAGAGGGCGGCACCACCCTTTCTGCCGTCGTTGTCATCGGCGACCTTGCACATATCGTGCATGTCGGCGATACGCGCGTTTACCTCGTTAGCAAAGACCATGCCGAACAGATCACGCGCGACCATTCGCTGGTGCAGCGCCTGATCGAACTCGACCAGATTGACGCCGCCGAAGCTGCCAACCACCCCCAGAAGAACGTGCTCTACCGCGCGCTGGGGCAAAGCGAAAACCTGGACGTAGACACGCTGACGCGGCGTTTGCAGCCCAACAGCCGCATCGTCATTTGCAGCGACGGCCTGTGGAGCCTGATCAGCGAGGAAGAACTGCGGGCAATTACGATGGAGAATCCCCCCCAAGAAGCCTGTGATAAGCTGATCGCGCTGGCCAATACGCGCGGCGGGCAGGATAACATCACGGCTGTCGTGCTCAGAATTCCTAAATAGGACTGACCCATGCTTACTGAGATCGATCCCTATACCGTGTTGGGTGTGGCCGCCGACGCCAGCCAGGAAGACATCAAGAATGCCTACCGCAAGCTGGCGCGCCGCCTGCACCCAGACCACAATGCGAAACATCCGGGTGCAGGCATCCAGTTTGCGGATGTGACCGCGTCTTACGAACTGCTGTCTGACATAGGCACACGCCGCACATATGACCAGCAGAAGGCGCGCCTGCCCCAGGGGTACAAGTTCATGATGGGCATGGTCTCCAGCAAGCAGTCACTCATTCGCATGTCAGAATCGCAGGTGGTGTATCTGCTGGCAGAAATCCATGCCGATCCACGCTTTACCGAAAGCACCGAACGCGACACGCGAATGAACCTCACGCTGGTGCTGGACCGTTCGACCTCGATGAACGGGGCGCGCCTGGAGCGTGTGCGCATCGCCGCGCACCAGATCATCGACCAGCTTAGCCCGCAGGATGTGCTGTCTGTCGTCAGCTTCAGCGACCGTGCCGAGCTGGTGATTCCGGCCACCACCGTTAAAGACAAACTGGCGCTGAAGGCGCGCGTGAGTATGATGAACGCAGGCGGCAGCACCGAGATTTATCATGGGCTGGAGGCCGGCCTGTATGAGAACCGCAAGTACCTGGGGCCAAAGCTGATCAATCACATCATCCTGCTGACGGACGGCAACACCTACGGGGACCAGGAACGTTCGATTAAGCTGGCGATGGAGGCGGCCAAGCAGGGGATCTCGATCAGCGCGATGGGCCTGGGCAGCGACTGGGACGAAGAATTCCTGGATAAGCTGGCCACCAAGACCGGCGGCGCGTCGATGTATGTGCGCTCGGCGGCGTCGGTCATCCGCTTTCTGAACGAGCACGTGCGCAACCTGTCTAACTCGTTTGCAGAGCGCATGAAGCTGATTGTGGCCCCTGAAGCGGACGTTGAAATTGACATGGCGTTTAAGCTGGCACCGCACCCGCAGCCGATGGAAGTGGTGAACGGGGAAATGCTGTTGGGGACGCTACAGCTAAACCGGCCCATTGCGGTGCTGCTGCAGCTTCAACTGCCGCCAGCTATGGAGCTGGGTCACCGTAACATCGTGCGGCTGGTGACGAAGGGCGATGTGCTGGATAACAAGCAGCAGGCCTTTATGCTGGTCCACGATTATGGGCTGGAAGTGACCAACGACTATGACATGGTAGACCCGCCCATCGCCATCATGGACGCGCTGAGCAAGCTCAGCCTGTATCGCCTGCAGGAACGCGCCCAGGAAGCGCTGGCCAACGGCGATGTGCAGGAAGCCACGCGCCGCCTGGAAAACCTGGCCACGCGCCTGCTGGAACTGGGGCATACGGAGCTGGCACAGGAAACGCTGGCCGAAGCGCGCCGCGTTATGCACACACACGGCTTTTCTGATAAAGGCCGCAAGACACTTATCTATCAAACGCGCTATTTGATGCTGAACGCACCAGACAGCATTGATGCCTAGGGGCTGCTGATGTTTGGCCTGGTGCCGCTCACACGGCAGCCAGGCATAGCAGCAGAACGGGCCAGCGCACTGGCTTGAAGTCAGGTTTTGGGAGCGGGTATGTTCGGAGCATTATCATCATGAAAGTATGCGCCTTTTGTGGCCACACCAACCGCGAGGGAATGTTATTCTGTGAGGATTGCGGGCACAGCCTGACGGGTTCCGGGCTGGACGCCACCCTACCCACGCGACAGTTACACCAGATGCCGAACGAGCTGGCGGCCAAAGCCACCTGGGGCACCGCCAAGTTCGGCCAGAACTCCACCGTGCTGATTCATGTGCGCGATATTGACGCGCCCATCATGCTTCAGCCGGCCCGGCGCATCCTGATTGGCCGCTCAGACAAAAGCAGCCCTTCGCAGCCTGACCTGGATCTGGGGCCGTATGGCGCGCTGGAAAAAGGCGTCTCGCGCATTCATGCGGCGGTGGAGCGCAGCGAAGATACGCTGACGATTATTGACATGGGCAGCTCCAACGGGACGCATCTCAACGGGCAGCGGCTTGCGCCAGATCAGCCGCGCGTGCTGCGCGACGGTGACGAAATCCGTTTCGGCAAGCTGGTCACCCACATCTATTTTAAATAAGCGGACGCACACGCAGTTGGAGACGACCTATGGCCTATACGATACTTGTCCACGTTGCCAGCCAGGAACCTGTGAAGCTTGATGTGGAGGAACTGCCAGACCCGCATTCGACCTGCATCACAGGCAGAAACCCGCGCGATCGCAGCGACAAAGAGGTGAGCTGGATCGATGAAGGGGTTTCGACCGTGATCTTCCCCTGGTGGCGCATCAACTACATCCAGGTGCTGCCTTCGCAGGAAGACGAGCTTGAATTCCCGCTGCCGTTCCGCCAGGATTAAGCCGAGCGCTGATGGTTGGGGGGGGCGTGGGTAAGGGGCGGTTGGTGAACCGCC
>CAZQIJ010000519.1:0-3340 GCA_964592955.1 uncultured Anaerolineaceae bacterium | reverse complement strand
ACCCGGAGCAGTACGGCCACTTGATGGTACGTGTAGGTGGGTTCAGTGCGCGATTTGTCGAACTGGACCCGGCCACCCAGCAGGACATCGTCAACCGGACATTATGGTAGGGGTGACGGCGATGGTCCGTGGCGTAGTGTTCGATCTCCAGCGTTTCAGCCTGCATGATGGGCCAGGAATTCGTACCACCGTCTTTCTTAAAGGCTGCCCGCTGCGCTGTCTCTGGTGCCACAATCCGGAGGCAATGCAGCGGGCACCCCAGTGTGTGGGAGCCGAGGTGATTGGACAGGAGATGACAGCCGAGGCCGTGCTGCATGTGGCAGACCGAGACACCGCTTACTACGCGCGCTCTGGCGGTGGCCTAACCATCAGCGGCGGAGAACCGCTGTTCCAGCCGGATTTTACACGGGCGCTGCTCGATGGTGCCAAGACGCGGGGGTGGCACACCTGTCTCGATACTTCAGGATTTGCCACAGTGGAAGTCCTGGCCGCAGTGCAACCGCTGGTCGATCTCTTTTTGTTCGACATCAAGGCGCATGACGATGCGCAACACCGTATGCTGACCGGGCAGAGCAACGCGGTGATCCTTGCGCGGCTGGACTGGCTGATGCAGCGGGAGGCAGCGGTGATACTGCGCTGCCCCCTCATTCCGGGTATGAATGACGGCGACGCCCACCTGGCATTTATAGCGCGGCTGGCGCATGCTTACCCAGGCCTGCGCGGCGTGCAGATTATGCCGTACCACGCCATGGCGGCGGCAAAGTGGCGTCGTATAGGACAACCCTTCGCACTGGAAGGACAGCCGTCTGCGGATGCCGCCACACAGTCTCGCTGGATAGCCACGCTGCGCGACCTGGGAATACAGCAAGTTACTGCGGGCTAGGGCATGTGGTTGCGATATCCGGCTAACCGCCCGAACTGTAGAAGGATCGCGCTGTGTTCGGTAACCGAATAGCCGGAGTATCATTGTCGCTGAGGCGCGTTGTTGGTTAGGTTCTGTTGACATTCCTGGCTGCCAGGGGCCTTGAAACAGGCACAAGCGTCAACAGACCCTAAAGTACAGCTTGTATGTCACGTGACTGCAGGGACGGGCAACATTACCCAGCTTTTTTATTAGTTACCATTACGGCCCAAAAGGCCGCGGCACCATCCAGCGCAAGTTGCACATGGAACAGGCACGTCACCCATGATACCGAAAGATGTTCACAGCGTCACAAGCTACAGCACCCGCCTTCGCCAGCATCTGCTTGGAAATTACAAGGCCATGTTCCGCCCCGCGGGCGAGCACCTGCAGTATCCGTTCATCACCCCAGGCAGCCAGCAATATCAGGATGTATTGTGGGATTGGGACTCCTGGCTGACAGGTGTGGCACTGCGCCAGATCCTGCTGGAAGCAGGCGACGCGTCTGCCGCGGCAGACGCCTGGCGTTACGCGCAGGGCTGCGTGCTCAACTTCCTGCATTGGGGGGGAATGGATGGTTGGATACCGATTGCCATTGATCGCGCAGCGGGTGTAACACGACCGGCCAACCCGTATAGGGCGAATATGCACAAGCCCGTGCTGGCGCAACATGCAGCGTTCATCGTCCGCCATCATGACGGCGACGCCGAATGGCTGCGGGACAAATTCTACTACCTGCTTACCTTCCTCAACAACTATCGCAACCACCACCGACACTCCACCGGCCTGTACTTCTGGCAAAACGATCACATGATTGGTGTGGATAACGACCCCTGCACGTACTTCCGGCCAGCGCGCAGCTCGGGTTCCATCTACCTCAACTGCCTGATGTACAAAGAACTGCTGGCTGCGACTTATCTGGCGGAGTGTCTGGCCCTGGACGAGGTAGCCGACCATCTTCGACGCGATGCCGCAGCGGTGCGTGTAGCGGTGAACGAACACTGTTGGGACCCACGCGACGGCTTCTACTACAGCGTGGATTTGAACCTTCTGCCCGCCACCACCGAAGCCATGCACGCTGGTCAGCCGCGCGACTGGGACTGCCTGATCCAGCGGATTGGTGTATGGTCGGGGTTTTTGGCATTGTGGAGTGGTGTTGCCAGCCCAGAACAGGCGGAACGCGTCGTCGCGCAGCATTACCGTAATCCACACACGTTCAACGCGCCGTATGGGGTGCGGTCGCTTTCCAGGCAAGAGAAGATGTACAGTATTCGGGCCAGCGGCAACCCATCCTGCTGGCTGGGGCCAGTTTGGGGTGTGGCCAACTACCTGACATTCCGAGGGCTTGTTCTGTACGGGTACACCGAAGATGCCCGCGACCTGGCCCAGAAGACGATCCAACTGTTTGGCCGCGATCTGGCGCGCTTTGGTGCCCTGCACGAGTATTACCAACCGGAGAACGGCGAGCCAGTTTTGAACCGTGGCTTCCAGAACTGGAACTACCTGGTACTCAACATGATCGCGTGGTTGGAGGGCCGCGAGGCGATAAGCGAGTTTTAGCTGGTCAGCACTGCAAAGGTCACCAACTGGCAGGCGGCGTCCGCGAGTGCCGCGCGAACAGCAGGGTCTGTCAGAAAACGCAGTTCTGCTTCGCGCGGGGTCGTCAGGGTGTCGCGCGTGAGCAGCAGGTGATCGACATAACCAGGGTGATAGATCATTTCCGCTACACCCTCAGCGGGTAGGGTTGTCAGTTTTATGGCCAGGTCTGCCAGCGTTTTAGGCCCATCCACGAGCAGTGCAGGGGTCGTAACCTTCAGCGAGAGCCCGTCCAGACCAGGGTGACGCAGTGGCAGATTATGCGCCACTGCCAGACCCTGGAGGGCGTCTAACGCTGCCGGGTGCCGGTATGCCGCGTGATAGTGGCTATCCAGGTGGGTGGGTAATCGACCGGCCACCGCAACAAAGCGGTCGAACTGAGCCTGAATTTCACGGGTGATCTCGTCGGCGGCGAAGTAAGCGGCGTGCGCGGACCAGGCTGGCTCGTCATAGAACATGCCATCGGCCCGAACTAACGTCGGAACTTGATCCACGTGCAGTATCGGTGGGCAGCCGTAGCCGGCCAGCGTGATGTGCAGCCCTAGACCCAAAGCAGGGGCTGTAGTGAGGGCGGTCCGCACGGCGTCATCTGCACCGGGAATGCCAATCATGACTGTTGTTGACGTCACGACGCCATGCTGATGTACGTGCAGGATGCCTCGGCTGACGGCTGGGGAGAGCCCAAAGTCATCGGCATTGATGATCAGTTGACGCGGCATTGAATTTCCTCCGGCAGCGCGTTTATTCGTTTAATCGAGGCGGCGGGTGCTTTCCCGTACGACCAGTTCAGGTGTCAGCACACGTTTGTGTACCGGCGTGTCCGTCTTTTCGATGTTCTCCAGC
>CAZQIJ010000518.1:0-3342 GCA_964592955.1 uncultured Anaerolineaceae bacterium | reverse complement strand
GTCGGTGGGCGTGTCCGTTGGCGCGTCGGTGGGTGTGTCGGTCGGCGTATTCGTCGGCGTGTCCGTTGGTGTGTCGGTAGGCGTATCTGTCGGCGTGTCGGTCGGCGTGTCGGTCGGCGTGTCCGTCGGCGTGTCGGTCGGCGTGTCCGTCGGCGTCTCTGCCACCATGACCGCCGCTCTGCTTGTCGCGCTTTGGGTGACAGCATCCGGCACCATCGCCGCAGTGGTATCGGTCGGCGTATCCGTCGCTGTGCCCGCCGCCGTGACTGTCGGCCTATCCGTCGGCGCACTGTCGGACGTTTCCGCAGATACTTCCGCGGGGGATGCGCTGCCGTCCGGGTTCGTGGTTGCGCTGTCCGCCGCTTCTGTCGCGCTGACCGTCGTCGTCACAGCGCTCACCGCAGCGGTGGACTCTGGTGCCAGCGCGACGCTAGTTGCGCTGGATTGTGGGGGGGGCAGTAAAGGGGCAAAGCTGCCAGAAGCCATCGCCAGCGCCACGATCACCGCCAGCGCCACCAGCAGCACCCCCAGGGCCAGCAGTCCGCGCGGCACCGCACGCGGCTGTTTTTCTGCACCCACGCGCACAAGGATCAACGATACGTTGTCGTTCGCTTTGCGCGCCAGCGCCTGCTCCATGAGGATGCTGGCAGCGCGTTCCAGCGGGTGTTCTTCGATGATCTGTTTCAGTTCGTAAGACTCAAACATCGACCACAGCCCGTCGGTACACAGCAGGAAGATGTCGTCTGCCTCGATCTTCACACGGCTGTAGGCCGGTTCCAGCGGCTTGGGCTGGCCGATGTAGCTTGAAAGCCGCGTGTTGCGCTTAGAAAGCTCGTCAGAAACCAGCCCGGAAGACTGCACGCTCACCTGATCCACCGAAATCTGCTTGATCTCAGTCTTGCGGATGCGGTACACGCGCGTGTCGCCCACATTGCCCACGATGGCCTCGCCAGACCGCGCAACCGCCAGCGCCGCGATGGTGGTCCCCAGCCGTCCGCCGGTCGATTTCGCGCGCTCGTGAACGCTGTTGTGGGCGCTTACGATGGCGTGATGCACCAGGTCGCGCAGGCTGTCGGCAGACTGCGCCCCATAATAGGCCTCCACCGCCGCCTCTGCCGCCAGCGCGCTCACTTCATCGCCGCGATCCAGGCTGCCGATTCCGTCTGCCACCACAAAAACCGCGCCGCGTCCCCAGCGCGCATCGCTGGCGACCGGCTGGTAATGGCGCACAGCATCCTGGTTGACCTTACCCGCGATGCTGCCTGGGTGCGTGCGCGAGATCGAAAACAGCGGCAGCGGCGATACTTCTACAGTGTCTGATGTGTTCATCCAGTAATCCTTCAGCCGGACACGCGGCGGTTGCGCCTCCGAAAACGTCTTGTTATCCGCCGAATGCGGCTTCCTATCGGCAGCCGCCACATGCGGCGGATTCTGCGGCGCGCGATCCGGTTGGCGGGCAGTGTGCCAGGCCCTGCCATGCGGTTCATACGGCGCACCGATCTTCGTACCTGGCGTTGTGCTGCTCTGCGTCTGAACATTGTCTACTCCACCATCGTGTCGTCCATGCGGCGCGGGCCTGCTGTCGGCCTGTTCGACCCGGTCGCTCTGCCCGTCTGGTAAATTCTGAAGGTAAGCTGCGTCTTGGTTCCCAGCTCGATGTTATGCACTTTGCTGCCATCCAGCGCGTGTTTGCCCGGCGTCAGCCGCACCCCATCCACAAACGTGCCGTTGGTGCTGCCCATATCCTCGATGCTGAAGCCGCCGTTCTCATAGAAGATCGTGCAGTGATGCCCAGAAACGCCGCGCGTCGGGATAATCGCGTCGCTGCTGTTGCTGCGCCCGATCTTGAATTCGGCCTGCTCCACATTCCATAACTGGTTGGCCACCGCACCATCCACCATCGTCAGCGCCAGCTCGTTCGGCGGGATAAACTGCTCGATCTGCGTGCGGTCATCTTCGGCGGGCGCGGCAGCCAGCGGTGCAGCTTCAATCATCGTCTGGTCGCCCATCGGCGCAGGCGGGGCCACCGGCAAAGGCGGCATATCGACCATCGTCTCCATGCCTGCCGATCCGCTGTACGGCGCGGCTGCCGGTCGCGGCGTGGATCCCTGTACCACGAACGTGAGTTCGGTCTTGGTGCCCAGCCGCACTGCCACGCGGTCCCCCGGCATAACGATATACGGGTCGGTGATGCGCGCCCCGTTGACGAACGTCCCGGAGCGGCTCTCGTCGTGGATCGTGTATTTGCCGCTTTCCATCAGTATCGTCGCGTGATTGCGCGACACACCCTGATCCTGGAAGTCGAAATTCGTCGCGCCGTTGGCGTGGCCACCTTCGCGCCCCAGCCGGAACGGTGATGTGTTCACGTCCACCCGCATCCCTGAGCTGATTCCGGGCGAATTGTCCACAATCAGGTACGCGTTGACCTCTTTCAGTTCCTCAATGCTCATCACCATCGTCGCAGCGCCGCTGTCGTCCACCACCGTGCGCATCACCGGGGTATAGGCCGGCTGGCGGCGGCGCAGCGTGGTCACCAGGATAAACAGGATGGCCAGGATGGCGACGACGGCCAGCACCACCAGCCCGATCACAATCGGATCACCCCGGCGCAGGCGTTCCGGCAGCGAAAGCTGTGGGGCCTGCGGCGCTTCAAAGCGCACCGGCGTCGTGGCGCGGATGGGGGCCGTTCGCCCCGCCAGGAACAGATCAACCACAATCTCATACTCGCCAGATGCCAGGTTGCGCGTGGGGATCGTCAGCAGCGGGTCTGCTGGCGCGCCCTCAAACGCGAATTCGTTCACCAGGAGCTGCGTCTGCGTGTTGACGATGCGCACCGAATAGCGCTCCACGCCCATTGTGTCGTCGATGTTGGTATTCAGCACGAAGTTGGTGCGCGTTTCGTCCAGCGCCACGCCGCCTATCTCCAGCGCCACCGGGGTCGAGGTCGGGGATGGGGTGGGGGTCAGCGTCAGTGTGGCGGTTGCGGTCGCTGTCGCGGTCGGTATCGGGGTGGCGCGCACCAGCACCACTTCGCCCTGATCGTAGATGAACGGCGCGCTGACGGGCGAACCGTTCGCGTCCAGCGCCGTCACGGTGATGCGCAGGTTCTCCCCGGTGCGAATGTCCTCCGTCGGGATCACAATTCGCTCTGCCACGTCCATCACAAAATCGCCAAAATCGCCGCTCACCTGAATGCCAGAGGCCGCATAGGCCACGCGCACCCGGTACTGCGCCGGGCTGCCATCGCCGCTGCTGCCGATTTCCAGCGTCAGCGTTTCCGCCGCTTCGTCGAAGACCGCCCCCCCAAACGTCAGCGCAATGGGCACCGGCGTATTCGTGATT
>CAZQIJ010000517.1:0-3345 GCA_964592955.1 uncultured Anaerolineaceae bacterium | reverse complement strand
GGCGCGGCCCATCAGTGCGCGCTGCATGCGGGCCAGCCCGAAGTGTGCGCCCGTGAGCACCGCTTTATCCAGCGAGGCATCCACAAGGTTCGCCTCAATGAAGAATGCCTTCTCCGCATGGGTACGGTCAAGGCTGCACTCTCGCAGATTCGCGCCATTCAGCATGGCCCCCTGCAGTTCGCAGCGTTCCATGTCGCACCCTTCCAGGTTGGCGTTTGTCAGGCTGGCCCCAGTCAGCACTGCGCGCGATAAATCCGCGCCGCGCAGGTCGGCTTCATGCAGATCTGCGCCGCGCAGCGAGCCATCTTCATGCCAGCCTTTTGCGCGCAGTTGAACCACTGCCTGCAGCGCCAGCGCGTTATCCTTGCTGCGCATCTGGCGGATCAACCGCTTTTTCTCTTCAATCTCGCGTTCCCGTTCGCGTTCACGCTGTTCTTCGCGATCGCGCTGGCGGTTCATGCGGTCGATAATAAGCACCGTAACGGCAATACTGATCAGCTCCGCGCTGAGATTGGCGTAGAAATCACCGAACAGGCTGTCGAGAAATCCTCCCAGGGCCAGCCCGCCATGCTGGTTGGTAAAGCCCACAAGTGCGATAACTGCGGAAAGGCACAGCAGCCCCACGCCCAACCGCTGCACCGGTTCCAGTTGCTCCAGCTTTCTGAACATAGGGTTGTTAGCCTCTCTCATGCACTAGCGAGGCTAACATAACCCCCGGAGTCTAAAATTAAGTGAGGAATTACACGGCGTTTGTGGTGGATACGCCAGCGTTTTACCGCTGCTGCACACTGTGATGCGCTTGCAGACTGCGCACCTTAAGCGGCTTATCGCGCAGCGCCCGAATCCCCTGCACCAGCGCCATCGCAGCGCTCAGCGTCGTGATGATGGGCACACCCACCTGGTAGGCGGTTCCGCGGATGAGCGCCCCGTCATCGTGCGCCTGCCCACCGCGCGGCGTGTTGATGACCAGGTCGATTTCGCCGCTGCGAATGAGATCAACCACGTGGGGCGATCCCTCGGCAATTTTGTTGACCTTCTCCACCGGCAGGCCTACCATTTGCAACCAGCGTGCCGTACCTTCGGTAGCTACCAGCCTGAAGCCCATGTTATGCAGGTCGCGCGCGATCTTCGCCACTGCCCCCTTATCATAATCATTGACGCTGATGCAGATCGTCCCTGACCGGGGCAGGGTCATATTTGCCGCCATCTCGGCTTTGACGAACGCGTGGCCGAAACTGGAGGCGTGGCCCATCACTTCGCCGGTTGAGCGCATCTCTGGCCCCAGGCGCGCATCCACGCCAGGGAATTTCTGGAAAGGCAGTACCGCCTCTTTGACGAAAAAGCCATCGACGTGCGGCTCTTCGGTGAAGTTCAGATCTGCCAGGGTATGCCCCGCCGCAATCTGGGCCGCATAGCGTGCCAGGGGGTGCCCGGTCGCTTTGCTCACGAAAGGCACTGTGCGGCTGGCACGCGGATTCACTTCCAGCACATACACGACATCGTCCTTGATGGCAAACTGAATATTGAACAGCCCTTTTACCCCCATCGCTTTGCCGATGCGCTGTGTGTACTCGCGGATAATTTCCAGGTGATAGGCGCTGATCTTGTAGGGCGGCAGCACGCAGGCAGAATCCCCGCTGTGTACGCCCGCTTCTTCGATATGCTGCATGATGCCGCCGATTGTGACGCTCTGCCCGTCACACAGCGCATCGACATCGACCTCGAAGGCATCGTCCAGGAACTGGTCGATGAGCACCGGGTGCCCCGTCCAGCGGATGTGCTGATCCAGCCAGTCCAGCAGCATGTCGTCGTCAAACACAATCGCCATGCCGCGTCCGCCCAGCACGTAGCTGGGACGAACGAGGACCGGATAACCGACCTTGTGCGCGGCCAACACAGCCTCATCACGGTTCAGCGCGGTCGCGCCAGACGGCTGTGGTATGTCCAGCGCGCGCATCAGCGCATTGAACCTCTCGCGGTCTTCGGCCAGATCTATGGTGTCTACGGATGTCCCCCAGATTACCGCCCCGGCATCTGCCAGCGCTTTGGCGATGTTCAGCGGGGTTTGCCCGCCAAACTGTACCAGCACGCCGTCCGGCCTTTCGGTGTCGATGATGTTGAGTACGTCCTCGGTCGTCAGCGGCTCGAAGTAAAGCCGGTCGGCTGTATCGTAATCGGTGCTGACGGTTTCCGGGTTGCAGTTGACCATAATCGTTTCATACCCCAGGTCGCGCAGCGCGAAGCAGGCATGCACGCAGCAGTAATCGAACTCAATCCCCTGGCCGATGCGGTTGGGGCCACCACCCAGTATCATGACTTTTCGGTGTGTGGTCGGCTGCGCTTCGTCGTGTGGCTCATAGGTCGAATACAGGTATGGCGTGTGCGCCTCAAATTCTGCGGCGCAGGTATCGACCCGGTAGAAGTTCGCCCGCACGCTCAGCGCGATTCGGCGTGCCCGCACATCCGTCTCGTGAATCCCCAGCAACTGCGCCACATACGCATCGCTGAACCCATACTGTTTCAGCTTGAAGAAGTCGTTCTGATCGAGCCTGTCCAGGGTCAGCTTGTGATCCAGAATCTTGCGGTGAATGGCCATCGTATCTGCCATCTGCTGCACAAACCAGGTATCGAATCCGGTCATGGCGACCACTTCTTCCTGCGATACACCGTCGTGCAGTGCCGCCGCCACCTGGAACAAGCGCTTGGCGGTGGGGATCTTCAGCATCTCCGCCGGTACGTGTTCCATGCGGCTGCCCAGTCCGCTAATGCCAATATCGAGCGCTCGTACCGCTTTTTGCAGCGCTTCCGGGAACGTGCGCCCAATGGCCATCACCTCGCCGACGGCCTTCATCTGTGGGCCAAGCACATTATCCACGCCGCGAAATTTCTCAAAATCCCAGCGCGGAATCTTGACGATTACATAATCCAGCGACGGTTCAAAGCTGGCAGGGGTTACTTTGGTGATGTCGTTCGGGATTTCATCGAGCGTAAATCCAACAGCCACCAGCGCCGCAATCTTGGCAATCGGAAACCCGGTTGCTTTGCTGGCCAGCGCCGAAGACCGCGATACGCGCGGGTTCATCTCGATGATGTATACGTCGCCATCTTCCGGGTTGATGGCATACTGCACATTAGCGCCGCCGGTCGCAAGTCCCACTTTGTCGAAGATCATTCTGGCCATGTTGCGCAGGCGCTGAAGTTCCTTGTCAGTAAGCGTTTGCGACGGCGCGACCGTGATGCTGTCGCCGGTGTGCACACCCATCGGGTCAAGGTTCTCAATTGCGCACACAATCACGAAATTGCCTGCCGCGTCGCGCATCACTTCCAGCTCATACTCTTTCCACC
>CAZQIJ010000516.1:0-3353 GCA_964592955.1 uncultured Anaerolineaceae bacterium | reverse complement strand
GGCAAGGCCAGCCCAGTCTGTGATTATCGAAAAACACGGACGGCATTCAGTCCCATGCTGTTCGTCTTCTCATCCACCCTGTTGGCCACTGTGATACGTTTGCCTTCCAGTTCACGACGGCAGCCCGACATCAGCGGCGAGATCGTGCTCACAATGTGTGATAGGCAGGCAGGTCAAATAGCACAAGGTGATCTGTTACCGCAATTATGAACGATACACCAGGATTCTGCCGCAGTTCAGGCAGGTTACCAGCGTTTCACTTCGGCGCGCTTCGTGGACGATATTCATCGTTTGCTCTACCCCGCAAAAGGTACAGCCCTGTTCCACAAGCAGCGACATCGGTTGGTTGTTTTTGCTGCGTTTCATCCCTGCATAGGTCTTGAGGTTCTCTGGGGCGACCGGTTTCAGTGCGGCCTGCCGCTGTACTTGCAGCTTTTCCAGCTTCTCACTCAAGGCCTGCTGTTCTGTAAGCAGGCCAGCGTGCTGGATTTCAAAGGTGGCACGCGCTTCGGCAAGATAAGCCTCTGCGTCGCTGAGCGCTTTCTCTGCCGTTTCCTGCTCAACCATCGCCTCCAGCATGCGCTCCTCAAGCGTGGACTGCCACTGTTTCAGCGCCTCGATTTCCTGCTGCATATCCTGCATCGCTTTTGGGTTCTTCACGCTGCCGCTGTACAATTGCTCTTCGGTACTGGTCGCCTTCTGGGCGTTTGTCTGCATTTCCAGATCCAGGTTGCGCGCTCTTGCACGTACTGGGGCCAGCGCTTTGGCGGCTTCGTCCACGCGCTGCTGTGCCTCGGCCAGCGCTGCGTTATCGGTAAGCAACCGCGCGATTTCATCCAGCCTTTTCTGCGTGCGAAGGATGTCTAATTCGGTTTCCTGAAGATAATAGAGCGCTTCAGCTTGAGTCATTGCCTGTCCAAACGATTTTTATACAGTACAATATGGACGCTACTCCGCAGCGGACGCTACTTCGCAGCGGGCGCTGTTCCGCAGCGGACGCTGCTCCGTAGCGGACGCTGCTACACAATTATTGTAGTCGATTTTGGGCTTTAGGCCGAATACTCAGGATAAACTTGATGCGATCAAATTATACCGGATACGTAACTCCGGCAGAGTGGCGGTGGGTGGTTGTCGTCAGCAGCGCCCTGGTTCTGCTGGCGTTAACGCCATTCCTTTGGGTCGTCTTGAGCAGTCCTTCACGGAGCCAATGGCAGTTCATGGGCGCGATCCACAATTATTCTGATGCGGCGGCAGAGATTGCTAAAATCACGCTGGGGGCGCGCGGAACCTGGCTAACCTCCTACAACTACACACCAGAGCCGCACACAGGTGTGCTTATGGACATGCTGTATCCTGCGCTTGGGCAGCTTTCACGTCCACTGGTGCTCTCACCCATCATCCTCTTCCACGTCGCACGCGTAGGGGCTTCGATGTTCATGTACTTTGCGCTGTATCACCTGGCAGCGGCGATCTGGATGCGCATCCGAACCCGGCGCATATTTTTCCTGCTGGCGGTGGTAGGTGCTGGCCTGGGATGGCTTTTCGCGCCGCTCACCCAATTCTCCAGCTATCTTGACCTGGTTCCGTCTGGCATTTACCCTTTTCATACTACCCTTCTGAACGTACATCTGCCGCTTGTCATTGCCAGCCAAAGCCTGATCGCGAGCGCTATCATCGGGGTGCTGCGACCTGGATTCCGGCAGAATCCGTCGGTTATCAACGGCGGCATGACGCTGTTTCTTTTCGGGCTTGCGCTTACGATGCTTTATCCGCAAGCACTGCTGCCGATCATCTTCAGCTTTATTGGGCTGCTGATGTTCCGGGCGCGGCGATCTAAGGGGCCAAAGGTGCGTGAATGGCGCTGGGCATTGTGGTTTGGGGTGCCTGCGCTTCCGCTGACTGTCTACTATCTGACCGTGTTTGTCTATAACCCGGTGGTCTCTGATATCTGGATGCAGCGCAATCAGGTTGCGCCGCCCAACCTGGGGTTACTGCTGCTGAGCCTGGGACTGCCACTGATGATTGCGCTGCCCGGTTTGTACCGTGCATTCAGGCGCTTCGAACCAGACGGCAATCAATTCATGCTGGGATGGCTGCTCACCATGGTGGTACTGGCCTACGCAGCGCCAGTGATCCGTGTCAATTTTCTCGTAGGCTTGATGATCCCCCTCGCCTACTTTGGAGCACGCTCCATTGAAGATTTCTGGTTCAGTTACATATCGCGCGTGTGGCGCTATAGGGTCTTAACGCTTGTGTTCCCGGTAATGGCCATCAGCCATCTGTACGTGTTGTATGCACCCGTCGCCCCCATTTCGGCCAGCGGGCGGGCTGCGGCATCTGGTATGCTGCTTCAGGGGGATTATGCACAGACGTTTCGCTGGCTGGCTGGTGAGCTTGAAACGGGCACGGTGGTGCTGGCTGCCCCAGCAGTGAGCCTGTGGATACCGAGCTGGTCTGGGATGGACGTTGTGAGTGGACACGCCACCGATACGCTGAACAGTCGGCAGAAGAACGCCGCTGTGCGTAGCTGGTACACTGCCGACGACTTCTCTGAATGTTCAGATTTGCTGGAAGGCAAGTACACCCAACACGAACGCTACTGGGTCAGTTATGTGCTGTATGGGCCTCAGGAAGCTGCCTATGGCCAGTCCCCTTGTCTTAGCCTGCTTACTCCCGTGGGGCGTGTGGGACGGGTGATCATCTACCGTAACGATTTTACCGTTCCGGAGTGAGTTCACCTTCGGCGTCCCTCGCAGAGGCCGAAATGCCCTCCACCCCGCGCGGAATTCTGCGCTGCGCTGGAAGCATCCCGGCCCTGGTTCTGATGGGGGGCGGTGGACGGCGGCTAGATCGAGACCTGCGCCGGAATCAGGTTGTGTTCTTCCAGCCACGTCAGAATCTTATCGGCAGATTCGTCAACCGTCTCTTTGTGCGTTTCGACATGAATCTGGGGATTAACGGGCGCTTCATACGGGTCACTGACCCCGGTGAAGTTCGGGATCTCTCCACGAAAGGCCTTCGCATACATCCCCTTCACATCACGGTCTGCACAAACCTGCAGCGGTGCATCCACGAAGACTTCGATGAAGTTGGTCGTTTCACGGCGGACGTAATCGCGGGTTTCGGCATAGGGTGAAATGAACGCCGCCAGCACCGCCACATGATTCCGGCTCAGCAGTTTGGCGACAAACGTCACGCGTTCGATATTTTTGTCACGGTCTTCTTTGGAAAAACCCAGGTCACGTGTGAGCTGTTGGCGGACGATGTCGCCATCCAGTCGTTCAACACGCACCCCACGGTCGCGCAGTTTGGGTTCGAGGGCGACTGCAATGGTGGTTTTTCCTGCCCCGGAG
>CAZQIJ010000515.1:0-3378 GCA_964592955.1 uncultured Anaerolineaceae bacterium | reverse complement strand
GGGTCGTCGTCGTCGGTGCTAGAGGTGTTCGATGGACGCTGGCGCTTCGCCCATGACAAACTGCGCGAGGGCTTGCAACGGACATTGGAAGGCGATGCCTTGCGCGGGCATCATCGGGCGGTCGCTGAAGCCATCGAAGCGACTTACCCCGCCAACCCGTCCTATGACGAAGCTTTGCTCGGTCATTGGCAGACGGCGGGCAATACCGAGCGCGAACTGCATTATCTACTGCGGGTGGTGGAGTCACTGGAAGGGCGCTCATCTTACGACGAAGCCAAAGCCCACATTACGCGCGGGTTGACTCTCGTAGGGGATGGGGACGATGTACGCAGGGTTGCATTACTCCGATTGAGCACCACAATAGCCTACGTTCAAGGTGACTACGCGACTGCGTGGCAACTCGGACAAGAGACGCTTGCTCAGGCCCAACGCTTGGCTCTGCCCGATGAAATCGCCGCCGCACTGAACAATCTCGGTAATGTCAGTATGGGCCAACAAAACTATCCCAGCGCGAACGACTACCTTCAACAGAGCTTGGACGGCTACCGCAGCCTCAATGACCAACGGGGCATTGCGCGAGTGCTCGGCGGAATGGGGTCGCTTGCCTCAGATCAAAGCGACATAGCCAACGCCCGCGACTATTTTGAGCAAAGCCTGTCCATCTCCCGCGTCATCGGCGACCAAAGAATTACTGCCAAAAATCTGATCTACTTAGGTATTTTAGCTTCTAAAGAGGGTGACCGCGCTCGGGCAAAAGAATGGGTAGAGCAGAGTCTCGCCATAGACACCGTCATAGGCAACCAGCGCGGCATTGCCGTAAGCCTGTCAATCCTAAGCAATACCTTCCTTGCCCAAGATGACTTCGCTGCAGCGCAAGACTACTGTGAGCAGAGTCTCACCCTATCCCGTACCATGGGCTACAAAAGCGGCATTGCCGTGTGCCTCACTAACTTAGCCTATATCGTCCTTAATGCAGAATCAGCCTGAAAACGTTGCATGTCGCCGTGTCTGCTGAAGCACAAAACCAACCGATCATTCAATGCGTTTACCATGTTCCTGCATTAAGCAGGGTGATTTTGCTGCAGCACAGGACTACGCTCAGCAAAACCTTACCCTTGCTCGCGCTGCCGATAGTCAGATGGACATTGCTTATGGTCTACTTTCGTTAGGTATCGTCGCTTATGAGCAGGGAGACATCACTACGGCATACAGCTACGGTGAGCAGAGTCTTCCCCCTATTCCGCGCCATTGGCTTCAATGAGGGTCTCGGCGAGGTGGTATCCTTTATGGCGGTACTGGTTCTGGAACAAGGGTCAAATGAATTGTTGGGCCTATTGCATGAAGGTCTGAACGTCACCTTGAAGATGGGCACGTACCCCGAACTATTGAACGTTCTTGTTACGACAGGGCGCTGGGCGGCACCGCAACACCCTGTCGAGGCGGCACGTTTAGCAGGTTTGATTGAAGGGCATCGCGCTCTTAATACGGAAACGCGGAAGATTCTGGGCAAACTCCAGCGCGAGCTAGAAGCCCTGTTGTCCATTGAAGAATTAGCGCAATACAAAGCTGAAGGCGCAGCGCTCGATTTGGAGACGACCGCCCGCGAGTGGTTGGCACGCATCGAAGCCGCCATGTAAGTGCCACACGTAAACCGGGTAAATCGGTGAGCGTTCGCGCCGCTCAGACTGTTAAACCCACCGAACATCAAGCCTGCGATCTGCGCCGTCGTCGCGCCGCTGTTCAGGGCATTCATGCCCGCCAGCGCATTCGACCCCATGCTGGTCACCAGTGAAGCGCCGCCCGTTGCCGCTGCCGCTGCTCCCGTGACAGCAGCCGAGGTGACCGAACCGGGCGACAGCAGGACATTGCCCGATACCTGACCCATCGCGTTGAACAGGCGGTTGAAGCTGTTCCAGACCGCTTTGATGCCCGACCACAGCGTAATCGGTCAACGAGTTGACTCATGAACACCAGGCAGATCATGCCAATACCGATGATGGCGGCAGCACTGCCCGTCGCCGCCTCCGCCAGGAAGAAGCCGATCACGGCGATCAAGATCGCTTCGCCTGAATCAGGGCGATGATGGTGGTCTGGACGATCAGTTCAATCCACTGATACATCACCAACTCAACAAGTAGTTATGCCGTTTGACTTAGGCGACGTAGCGCGTGCCTTCAATGGTTCGTTTGCGTCACGTTTTGCCTACCTGGAAGCCAGTCAACCGACTGATGCTTCCGCTTTTGATTCGGAGATATAGAGGAACAATGGCTAAACAAAAAAAGAAACAGCAGCAGAATCTCAACAGCCTGACCGCAGGGGTTATCACCGTCGGTCTCGACATCGGCTATGGCGTGGTGAAGGTTGTCACCAACGATGGCGCGTTCGCCTTCCCTTCCGTCATGGGTCACGCCCGCGAAATCAAATTCCAGCAGGAGACTATCCAGCAGAAATATCCCGGCGACCAGATCAGCGACGACGAAGGTACATGGTTTGTCGGCGATCTCGCGCTGGCGCAACTTCCGCCTGGTGAACTGCTCCGTCTGCGCGGACGCACCGCGAACGAAAAGACGATGGGCAACACCTTTCGCCAGCGCCTCGCAAAGGTTGCTATCGGCAAGTTGGTGCAGGGGGTGTGGGGGCGCGACGTAGTACATCTCCGCATCAGCACTGGCCTTCCCGTCGATCATATGCGGGATGCCACCGAACTGAAGGAAGCCCTGCTGGGTCAACATCTCATCAAGACGGATAGCTGTGAGGTCATCGCCAACGTGACTGAGGTCATCGTGATGCCGCAGCCATATGGTTCGGCGTATTCGCAGATGCTCACGCCCACCGGCGAGATCAACGTCTATCACACCTACATGCGAACCGGGATCGTCGATGTCGGAACGTACACGGTTGATATTGCGCTGGACGATGACGGCGAATTCGTCGATTCAGAAAGTGGCAGTGTTGAAGGTGGCGTGTACACGGCGCAGGAACGGATCAGCGCCATGCTGGAGCGTGACTACCGCGAAAAGATGCCCTACAAGATCATCGAGCAGGTTCTCCGCACAGGCATCTTCACCGCCAGCGGCAAGCCCATCAACTACAGCGATGAGGTCGAGGAAGCCCTCTCCCCACTGAGAAGCGCGACGGTCAATCTGATGTCGGAGAAGTGGCAGCGCGGCACAACCGTCGATGTGATTTACCTGTCTGGCGGTGGGGCGGAACTGGTGTATGAGCAGGTGGTCGAAGCCTACCCGCAGACGAAGTTAGTGCCGGACGCGCAGATGGCGAACGCCCGAGGCTATCTATACTACGCCAACTTCGCCAGACGCAAAGGTTAGTTCAAAACGGGGGTTTTACCGGGTATACCGACTGAGCATACCGCGTAAA
>CAZQIJ010000514.1:0-3379 GCA_964592955.1 uncultured Anaerolineaceae bacterium | reverse complement strand
AAACGCCAATCAGATACAACCCCTGTAGGGACGCGGCCTGCCTCGTCCGCCCCAAAAACCGGCGGATTTAAATGGGTTTGTCCATAAGTTCCCCTGGCCAATACCGTGCCACAAGCGTAATGTTTCTGACTTTGCCAAAGCCGAAATCGCCTCACGGAGTCCGTTGGTGTTTTCGCAGTTTTGTGCTAAAAACGAGGCGCTGTCGTGCAGGTCTGCTCAGTTTGCCAGAGCGATTGTGATGAGTCTTACTCCAGGTGAGGTTGAACGGTTCTATGCAATCTGGTTTCCGCTGCTGTATGAGGTAAATCAGCAGCTTCGCCTTGTGCCCGTGTTCCCACGAAACAGGGGTGACGCGCCCGTATCGCCAGAGCAGGCGCTTCCCCTGCGCAGCGCGCTGTGGGAGAACGTGTCGCTGCTGGACCGGTTCGTTGCAGAGAACCCAGCCGGCTTGTCTGCGTCTGATCTGGCCATTGCCGCGTCCTGGAAGCACCGGGTTGCAGGGAGATTTTACGTCTTCCGGCACCTCAAGAAACACTCGATCTTTCTGAGCGCAGATCGCGCGGCGCAGGGTTATGGCGTGCATACCCTCGTCAGCCCGTTTGCAGAGCTGCTGGGGGAGCGCGTGCCACAGGTGGCACACACGGTTCTGCTGCCCTTCGAGGGGAAAATCATCTATGACAGCCTGATCACCCCTGCATCGTTTACCTGGGGCGGGCCATGGGTGGACCTGGAAGCGCGTTACCGTGACCTTCGTGAACGCGGTGAGCTGATGACCGATCTGCTGGGTGCGCCGACCGCAGACGAGCCGAAGCGCGTCAGTTCAGTGAACAGGAAGGTGCTGACGGCGTTTAAGAAGGCGCTGGGAGAGTATCGCCTGAGTGCCAGCATGGTGGCGGAACACACCGAAACCCTGACGGACTTCGCAACGAGCTTTCTGGCGCGTAAGCTGCCGCCAAGCACGCTGCTGGAGATCTCCCGGCGCGACATCACCACGTATCACGCGATCCGGGAAGGTCAGGTGAACCTCATCAGTTTCAAGCGCTTTGTGTGGTTCCTGCGCGATTCCGGGCGCATAGAGCGTGACAACGCCCAGCGCCTGTTGAACTTCCTGAAGCACCGGTAGGCGTGGAGCGCCCAGAGGACGCGGTAGTCATGCGCCGTCGTCCATCATCATGTCTTCAATGCGAAACGTGGTCGGCGTGTCGGTGGGGGATCCATCCACCGTAAGCTGTACCGACCATTCCCCCGCCGTAAAAGGTGTGATGCTTGGATCAATGAAGAACCAGATGCACAGCTCCGCGAACGCTTCTTCGACCGTCCACTCATACTCATAGCGCAGCGCGTTATTGTAATACCACTGGGCACCCAAACGTGTGCCGACGGTCAGATTGCGGCCTTCCGCCGTTGCGTAGATGCGCGCTGCGTCTGGCGAAAACGATGTCGTCCCGTTCAGAATGCACCCGTCCGCTTCATTGATTGCGGTGGCTGTTCCGGTCTTGATCACCTGTACTCCGCCGCCCGCTGAAGGAACGGAGTCCGGCGGGGGTGGGGTACCGGCTGAGGGCGGCAGCGCCTCTTGTGGGGCACTGACAAGGGCGATGGTGGGGGTAACGATGACGCTGAGTGTGGAGACGAGCTGCTGGTTGATGCCGTTAAGCAGCGCGATGCGGGTTTCTGCCATCGCTGCGGTGGCACGCACCTGGGTACGGTCGCTCTCCACGGTCTGGCGGATGCCTGTGGCTTCCTGGGCATACCCGATGCTTTCCGCTTCCAGGGTCAGCAGGTCCCCGCGCCCGCCCAGGGACTGGCAGGCTGACAACAGCACCGCTGCTGCACAAAGCGCAAGCAGTTTCACCGGAAGGATTCTCGCCATAACACTTAAGTCCCTTACACAATTGGATGCGCCCCACTAGAATATAGCACAGACGCGGCAATGCACAGGGACAGCCCTCCTATGCGACTGAGACGGTTACTCGTTATTCTAACGGCTTTCTACCTGGTGTTTATCGGCGGCAGCGCCTATTACCACTTCGTCTTTCCTGTTCGCGTGTTTCATCATGCGTTTGTGACCGTCCTGCTGGCGTGGTGGCTGGTGCGCCGCCGTGCGCTGCCGTTCACCCCCTTGAACGCGCCGCTGTATGCCGTTGTTGGGGTTTGGATCCTCACAGCATTCACCAGCAGTGATGTGCGCATGGCGCTGGAAAACCTGTGGTTTCCGCTGGTACACCTGCTGTTCTTCTTTGTGTTGGTGGACATGCTTCAGCACGGGCGGCAAAAGCTGCTGCTGGAAACCCAGTTTATCCTGGCGGTGGTGGTTGTCATGCTGACGGGGCTTGAAATCGCTTCGTGGTACTTCGGCCTCGGCATCCTTCCAGGCACCGAAATCGGATGGGCGGCGGTGGGTGGCCTGCCGCTGGAACTGCCGCGTGTGGCGCTGGCGCTGAATATCAGCACGCTGCTGGCTGGTTACACTGCGCCGCTGATCCTGCTGACGGCAGGTTGGGCGCGAACGGTGCGCGGTACAGCGCAGCGGCGTGTGTTGTGGCTGCTGGCGGGGCTGCTGGCGGTGGTGCAGGCGCTTACCTTCTCTCGCGGCGGACTGCTATCGCTGCTGGCGGCGCTGGGGACGCTGGTGCTGCTGAACCTCACGCGGCAGGGGAGCACACGGCGCGTACTGATCGCGGCGGGCGCGACCGCCGGACTGGCTGCCGCCATCCTGTTTACGGTGTACACCCTGAGCCAGAACCGGCTGACGGGAGACGAAGGGCGTGTTGATATGTGGCGCAGCGCGGTTGAGATGACGATCGATCATCCGATTACGGGCGTCGGACCCGGGCTGTTTGGGCGCGCGTTTCGCAGCTACCGCGAGCCGAGCATTGCCCGCGATAAACTGGCGTCGGCGCACAATGCCTACCTGAACACCGCCGCAGAAACCGGCTTGATTGGGGTCGCAGTTTCGCTGTGGCTGGCGGCTGTATTCGTCCGCACCTGGTGGCAGCGCTGGAACGAGGCACAGTCTGGTGCGCGCAGGCTGCGCCTTGAGATCGTCTTTGCGGCGCTCGTCGGCCTGGGGGTACACAGCCTGGTGGATGTTTTCACGGTCACGCCGATTGTGCTGCTGGTGAGTGGGCTGGCGGCCTATGCCATCACCGGGCACCGCAGCGGATTCGACACCGTCCCGCAAGGGCAGCGCCTGCCTGCCGTGATGGCCCTGGCCGCCGTGATCGGTTACGGGGTCTGGTGGCTGGTGTGGAGTGACCCGGCCTACGCGCGCTATCTGGAAAGCTGGCGCGGGGGTGATGGTGCGCTCGCCAGCGCGCAGGCGGCCGAAAGCCTTGACCCGGCGTTAAGTCTTTATGCGATGCGGTCTGCTATGCTG
>CAZQIJ010000513.1:0-3385 GCA_964592955.1 uncultured Anaerolineaceae bacterium | reverse complement strand
GGTCAGAAGCGGTGCAGGCGTCCATTGGTATGGTGGGCAGCGGCATGAACAATTACACGCTGAGCATCGGCATGGACACAGCACAGGGCCGCCCAGGGGATGCGCTGGAATATACGGCAGCTTCTGGCGGCGCGGCATTTGTCGTAGGCCCGGCAGAGGAATCCTGCGCGGTGTACCAGGGCAGCTACAGCTTCGTCACAGATACGCCGGATTTCTGGCGGCGATCCGGGGAGACCTACCCCAGTCATGGGGATCGCTTCACAGGTGAGCCTGCCTACTTTCACCACACGCTGTCATCTGCGCGCACCCTGATGGAGATGATGGGCACAAAGGCCAGTGATTACACCTACGCCGTGTTCCATCAGCCGAATGTCAAGTTTCCGTCGCGCGCGGCGCAGATGCTGGGCTTCAGCGAAGATCAGGTGAGGACGGGGCTGCTGGCTGGCATGATCGGTAACGTCTATTCGGGATCGTGCATGGTGGGTCTTACCGCCATTCTCGATATTGCCAGGCCCGGCGACCGCATCCTGATGGTCAGCTATGGCAGCGGCGCAGGCTCAGATTCGTTTGATCTGGTGGTGACAGAGCACATCGATGCGACGCGCGGCCTGGCCCCCACCACACAGGATTACATCCAGCGCCGGACTGAAGTGGATTACGCGACCTACTGCCGCTTCCGCGGCAAGCTGAAGGCGTAGGCATACGAGAGATAAGGGAAGAAAGATGCACGAAGTAGCCATTATCGGGGTGGGAATGACCCCGGTGGGAGAACACTGGGATACCGGCCTGCGCAACCTGGGGGCAGACGCCATCCGGGCTGCGATGAACGATGCCCAGGTTGAGTATGTTGACGCGGTCGTTGTGGGTAACGCCTATGGCACCACCTACAGCAGCCAGTCCCAGCTTGGCGCGCTGATCGCGGATCACGGCGGTTTGCGCGGGGTCGAGGCGTATACCGTGGAAGCTGGGGATGCTTCGGGAGGGGCAGCCCTGCGCGCCGGGTATCTGGCGGTGGCTTCTGGCCAACTGGACACCGTGCTGGTGGTGGGGGTGGAGAAATCGACAGACAGCGTAGGGACTGCCCGCACCAGCGCCCGCGCGGTGAGCCTGGATGCCGATTTCGAAGCGATTCATGGCGCGACGCTGACGACACTGGCGGCGCTGCTGATGCGCCGCTACATGTACGAATACGATGTGGATCTGGCGGCGTTCGAAGGATTCAGCATCAATGCCCACAGTAACGGCAGCCGCAACGCCAACGCAATGTTCCGCAACATCGTGAAGCCGGGGGCGTTTGCGCGCGCCTCGATGGTATCTGACCCGGTCAACCTGTTTGACGGGGCACCAGATGCCGATGGCGCGGCGGCGGTGATCCTCACGCGGCTGGAGCGCGCCCAGGACGTTAGCCCGCACCCCGTCATCATTAAGGGCAGCGCGGTTGCAACCGATACGCTGGCGCTTCAGGACAGGCCGGATCCTCTGTATTTTAAGGCTGCCGACCTCTCCGCATTCAAGGCATATAAGCAGGCGGGGATCGCCACCACAGACATTGACCTGTTTGAACTGCACGACGGCTTCACGATTTTCTCTGTCCTGAGCCTGGAAGCGTCTGGATTTGCGCAGCGCGGCCAGGGGTGGAAGCTGGCGGCCAATGCGGGCGCAGAGCTGGGGCTGAACGGGAGCCTGCCGGTGGCCACATTTGGCGGGCTGAAGAGCCGCGGGAATCCGGTGGGTGCGACGGGGGTCTACCAGGCGGTTGAGGCGGCGCTTCAGCTTCGCGGCACGGCGGGGGTGAACCAGGTGGCAGATGCGCGCATTGCCTGTATCCAGAATCTGGGTGGGGCAGCCAGTACAGCGGTGACGCACATCCTGGCCAGGGCATAAGGCGCGATTGCGAGAGTCTTTTAGAGGCGGTGAGAGGCTCTCTGAGAGGTTTTGAGAGCCTCCTGGCCTTAAGATGTAAACATGTTCGTTCCGATTTGCACAAAGTGCGCATGAGGTAAAGACAATGCAGATTTCGAGACACTGGAGACTGAATTCCAACCGCTATCGCCTTGAAGGCGTGCGTTATGAAAACGGTGAAGTGAGCCTGCAGCAGCGCCCGGCCCCGGTGACCGTCCACACAGAAAACGGACAGTCCCAGCCCAGCAGCGACAACACCAGGACAGAACAGCGCGAAGCCGCTCGCGCTTAGCATCATGACAGACCACAGCGATACAATGCCCAGGCCGGTGGTGATGCACCGGGAACAGTTCAGGTTTTCCGGGGCAGGCGAAATCTACAGCTTCACCACCTTGCAGGAAGTCCCGGAAGATTTTGAAGAACAAGCGCCTTACGTTGTGGCGCTGGTGAAGCTGGATGAAGGCCCGCTGGTCCTGGCGCAGGTCACGGATCTCGATGAAGATCTGAAGGTGAACATCGGTGACCGCGTAGAGATGGTAACCCGCAAGCTGACCACCGAGGGCGAGCGGGGGATGATCATATATGGGTACAAGTTCCGAAGGCTGCTGGAACGCAGTTAACGCCGGGCCGCTTCAACAGCGGCCTTTTTGTTGCCTGGACGACGTTCCAACCGGGCACTGCCGCTTGCAGAAGTGAACCCGGCAGATCGCCCCTGTGGGGACATCCGGCGAACGTGGTTGGATCGCAACTGCGCGGACAATGCCCCCATTCAACCTGACGTGTGGGGACAGACGAAAGCGCTTAACCCCCAGGCACCCGATCCACCCAGAGCACCATGCCGCGGGACGGTACGGGTGGAAAGCGCGGCAGACTGCGAGCCAAATGTGACGCTGGCGCAGGCGTTGCGGCGGCAGGTTGGATGAGCAGTCGGCAGCAAAAAGCCGCAGCACAGGCTGCGGCTTCGGGCATTGTGGGTGAGGTGCGGCAGCCGCTAGCGCATGAGCATGCCGTCGGCCACTTCTTTCTTGCTATCGAACGCCAGCGACAGCTCGGTGTCTTTGTCGAAGATGTGGATATTATCGGTATTGATGACCACGCCCATACGACCGCCAATGCGGGCCTTGGTGCGCGGATCGGTACGGGCGATGAACGTGGTGCCGCTTTCTTCCAGATAGATAATCATTTCGTTACCCATCTGCTCGATGACATCCACGTTGGCTTCGATCTGCGAGGGGGTGATCCCTGGCGGTGTAAATTCCACGTCGTGGATGTCTTCCGGGCGAATGCCAAGCGCGACTTTCCTGCCGAGGTGGCTGCGGAAGGGCTGGGCGTTGGCGGCGGGCACATTGATGTGGAACACACCGGTATCGACCACCACGACGCCATCGCTTTCGCTGAGCGTGGCATCGAAGAAGTTCATCGCCGGGCTGCCGATAAACCCTGCGACGAAACGGTTACGCGGGTTGTGATACAGGTTGTAGGG